>JAGRJL010000403.1 GCA_020442775.1 Lysobacterales bacterium
GAGACTCCAGCATTGCTGCCCACCAGCAACTGCCCCCGGTGATGGGCAAAGGTCCAGACCTCGTTGCTGCCCAGTCCGTCACGCTGGTCATAGGCGTGAATGGGATTGGGCCAACTGAAGCGCAGGCCGAGCTGCTGGCTGCCCAGCCACATCGCTTCGCGATCCGGATAAAGGCTGATCACCCAGGGAAAGTCACGCTGCGCCGTCCACTGCGATGCGCTGATCCGGCCATCGGCGGCGCGCAACCAGAGCTGCTCCCGATTGGCGATCCACAGGGTCCCCCGAAGATCAACCGCAAGCGCCTGGATCTCGGCGGATTCGCTGGGCAGGGCGAGCTCGCGGGCGACCCCGTCTTCGACCCGGTAGAGTCCGGAGCTGGTGCCCAACCACGGCTTCAGGCCCTGATCGGGCAACGCAGCCATCGCGTTAATCCGCAGGTCGGGGCCGATTGCGGCCGCCTGGCAGCGATCGCCATCGAAAAACTGCAGCTGCCCTTCGCCTCCAGCTACCCAGACGCCTTCGCTGACGCTCAGCAGGTGGGCAACCGGCCCACCGCAGTCGGGCGGGGTCACGAAGCGCCCGCTCTCATCGCTCACCAACAGATCAGCTGCGCCGACGATGATCCGGCCGCGCGCATCCACCGCCAGCGCGTTTACCGCCCCCGGCTGGGGCAAGCGCACGGCTTCGAACTCGCCCTGTGACCAGCGCAGCAGGTTGCGCTTGGTGCCGATCCATAGTTCGCCGCTCGGGCCCAGGGCCAGCCGGGTAATCCAGTTCGACTGCATCGCGCCGATCCGGTCACGCTTGTAGACCTCGAACTCGGCACCGTCGAAGCTGGCCAGGCCGTTTTCAGTGGCCACCCACAGTCGCTGCTGCGGGCCGCGCACCATGTCATTGACGCTGATCTGCGGTAGCCCGGCTTCGGTGCTCCACTCATGGAAAGACCATTGGCGCAAATCCGTGGCTGCCGGGGGCTCAACCGCGGCAGCGGCGCCGCTCAGCCAGAGCCCCACCAACCACCCTCGAAACAGCACGGACTGCCTGCTGGACAATGCTCTGTCGCTGTTGCCGAACTCAGTAGCTCATTGTGCGGCAGTCTGCCAATGCTGAACACCAGCAATGGCCAACAAAGGCGCCCAGAGCGTGACAATTCGGCAACGACCGCGAAAGAACTGCGACTATCAGTCGGCCACGCCCAGGCGCTTGCGCTCCAGTCGACGGAGGAATTCGCTCATGATCCGGCGATAGAGATCCTCGCCCAGGTAGGCGTCCTCGACTCCGGCGTCGATGTTCGGATTGTCGTTGACCTCGATGATCACAATCCGGTCGCCAGACTGCTTGAGGTCAACCCCATACAATCCCGAGCCAATCGATGCAGTGGCCTTGAGCGCAGTCTTGATCACCTCGCCGGGAACCTCGCGCACCGGCATGGTCTTGAAACCCCCGCTGCGATCGCTGCCCTTCTTGGCCCCGTGGTTGTAGATCTGCCAATGGCCGCGGGACATGAAGTACTGGCAGGCATAGATCGCTTCGCGATTGAATACGCCGATCCGCCAGTCATAGTCGGTTGGCATGAATTCCTGGGCCAGCAGCAGCGCGCTCTGGGCGAATAACGCCTCAGCCGCAATCTTCAGCTTTTCCGGATTCTCCGCCTTGACCACCCCACGCGAAAAGGAACCGTCCGGCACCTTGAGCACCAGTGGAAAGCCCAGTGACTCGGCCACCGCGGCCAGCGAACTGGGCTCGTCGCGATAGAGAATCTCGGTCTTCGGGGTGGCGATCTTGCGGCTCTTGAGCAGATCGGCCAGGTAGATCTTGTTGGTGCAGCGCAGGATCGAGGTGGGATCGTCGATGACCACCATCCCTTCCTTCTCGGCGCGATTGGCGAAACGGTAGGTGTGGTGATCGAGCGAGGTGGTCTCGCGAATGAACAGCGCGTCGTACTCGGCCAGCCGCGCATAGTCGTTGCGGGTGATCAGATCGACCTCCACGCCCAGTTCCTTGCCGGCGGCGACAAAAGACTTCAGCGCCTTCTTGTTCGATGGCGGCAACTGCTCGTTGGGATCATGGAGCATCGCGATGTCGTAGCGATAACGGCGGCGACTGCGCCGGCCACGCCAGATCTTCTTGCTGAAGCGGTCCAGCGCGGCGGCGAAAACATCTTCCTGGGCATCTTCCAGCGTCGCCAGCCCGGCAGGTTTGACCGCCTCAATGCGCCAGCGGCTTTCCCGTTCGAAACCGATCCGCAGGATCGGGCAGGGAAAGGCCTCGAATACCTGACGGGCGATATCGCGCAGCGGCTCATAGTCGGTTTCGCCGAAACAGACCAGAATCTCGAACTCGTCGTGATCCAGCGCCACCTGCTTTTGCATGTTGGCAAAGCGCAGGTTGAGGTCTTCCACGTCGAAGCCGTAGAGTGAGCGCCGGCGCAAATCGTTCAGGGTGCGCACCGAAGGAATCACCTTGTGGCCACGCGCCTCCGCCAGCAAGGACACGTAGTAACCGGTACCAAGGTAGCGATAGCTGCGGCACAGGTTGATCACCTGGGTTCGCTCTTCCACCGCCGCAATCGGCAGGCGCAGATAGTCCTTGGCCAGGATCACATCTTCGGACGGGTGGTAGCTACCCCAGTCCGAGGCTTTTTCCACGACAATGAGCAGGCGACTCATGAATACCTACAGCGGCGCCACGGCCGGAATCGACGCGGCGTCAGGATTGGATTGAACGCGCGGCGACCGGCCGCGAAGCGCGCCCGCGTCGACGACGACGGCGGGGCGATTAGTCTGGCACATCGGAGGTGACGCACAAATGGGTGAAACGCGGCCGTTTGCGCAGATTCAGCTTCGAGCGGGAACCCTGGCTGACCTGAATTCTCTACTCGCGCTGGAAGTGGCGGTGTTCAGCGGTGATCGACTCAGCCGCCGTCAGCTGCGCCACCACCTGCGTGCGGACAGCTCCGATTTGCTGGTCGCCAGCGGCGCGGGTGCGCTGCTCGGCTACGCCCTGCTCCTGCACCGGCGCGGAAGCAGCATGGGCCGGATCTATTCCATCGCGGTGAGTGCCCAGGCACGCGGATTGGGGCTGGGAAGCCGACTGCTGGAGGCGATCGAATCCACCGCCGCCGAACGCGGATTGCGGCGTATGCAGCTGGAAGTGCGCGCCGACAACGAGGCCGCAATCAAGCTCTATCTGCGCCATGGCTATCTGCGCTATGCGCAGCGGCCAGGCTATTACGAGGACGGCGCGGAAGCGCTGTGCATGCGCAAGGCGATAGGGCCGAGGGTATAGAGCCCAGCCTGGTCTCAAAAAGCCGCTCGGGTCACTTCGCCGGCCTGGACGATCACCGAATCGATCACCCGCGGCTTCGCCGCGATCGTCTCCACACTATAGGTACCGGCCGGCAGGACGATCTCGGCCCCGCCGATCACGCCTTTGGCGACTACCTGTCCGCGGCCATCGAGCACGCGAAAGGGTCCGGAGATGACCGTGCGCAGGGATTTGGCGAGTTCTTCGGCCGAGCCTGCGTCGAAGTAGCTGCCGCCGCCCAGTTCCGCCCAGGTGCTGAATGTCGCCTTCAGCTCTGCGTCATCGATCGCAAATCCAACGATCGACACCTGCACGTCCAGGCCCTGCGCACGCAACCCCTTGATCACTTCGGCCGGGTCGCCGTCACAGGTTTCCTCGCCATCGGTGATCAGCACCACGGTTTTGGGACCGCTGGCTGTGGCCAGATCAGCAGGCACCTTGGCCAGCGAGTCCGCAATCGGCGTCTTGGCCAGATTCATCGCATTGACCTGGCCAATGGCCGAGGTCGCCGCGGCCCGGTCCAGCGCTGCCAGGGGAATCTCCAGGTCGGTACGGCACTGATTGGCGGCCTTGTGCCCAAATACCCGCAGGGCGAATTGACTGCCATCGGCGAGATGGTCGGTGACCAGGTCGGCCAGCACCCTGCGCGCAATCTCAATCCGGCGGCTGCCGTCCGCCGTCCGCTGCAGCATGCTGCCTGAGGCGTCCAGAATCAGCTCCACCGCGGCGCCCCCGAGCGCGCCCCTGATCTCCCCCTCGCGCTCAAAGACCACCGCCAAACGCCCGGCCGGCTGCACCAGGATCTCGCGCCTGGCCAGAATCTCGCTGCTTTGCGCGGTCAGATAGCGCAATTCATAACGCCCGTTGCGCTCGGGCAACTTGAGGTCCAGCGGGTTCTTGCGACTGAGGATGGTCGCGCTGGTCAACGCCCTGGCCTGATCATCGGCCTCTGGCGGATACACGCCGACCCGATCGTAGTTGTTTCCTGGCCCTTCCCAGCGCACCTCGATCAGGGTCCCGGCGGTGGCCTGCGCAGGCGCGTCCAGGGCGGCGGCCACCGCACCGATCCGGATCGGCCGGGTCGCCAGTATCTGACTGCTGCGCGCGGTCTGGTAACGCAGTTCGTAGGCACCCGCCTGTTCCGGCAGTCGCATCGGCACAGGATTGATCTTGCTGACAATGGAGGCGCTGGCCGCCGCCTTGCTCCCCTCAGCCGCTCCCGCTGGATACAGCGCAATCAGGTCGTACTGATTTCCCGGCCCCTCCCATCGAATCTCGATGGTTTCTCCGATCGCCGCCTGTTCCGGCGCCTGCAGGGACGCTGCCACCCCGAACAGCGTGATCGGGCGAGTGGCCAGAATCCGTTTGGCTTGCCGGGTCACATAGCGAAGCTCGAATTCACCCTGCAGCTCGGGTAGATTCATCCGTAGCGGACTCTTCCCCAGCACCGTGGCCGTGGCCAGCGCCTTGGCATCGGCCGCCGCGCCCGCCGGGTGCAGCTGGATCTGCTCATAGCTGTTGCCGGGGCCGGTCCAGGCGATGTCGATGGGCGAGCCCATCTGCACGCTCGCTGGCGCTTCCAGGGTGGTCTCCACATCCACGACCATCACCGGGGCGCGGCCGATCACCGCCTTGGCGCTGCGCGAGTAGTAGCGCAACTGGTACTCGCCAGGTACATCCGGCATCACCACTTCCACCGGATTTCTGCCGCTGATGATGCTCGCCGAGTTTAGCGCCTTGGCCTGATCATCATCGGCCGGCCGGTTGATCACGACCAGATCGTATTGCTCGCCCGGTCCAACCCAGCGCACCGCCAGCTTCGAGCCGATGGTAGCCGGGGAGCTGAACGCCAGGGTGGCGTTCTGCGCGTAGATGGATGTGTGGGCGACCCCGCACAGAAGGATCAGCAACAGGCGTAGATGGGGCCAGGCCATGGAAACTCCCGGATAGATCAGCGCGGGACGATGCAGGCAACACCCCAGGCTGTCAACCTCTGTAAATTGGGCCGCACGACGCTGCGCCGGATTCGTTGACGGATTTGCCAATCCCCTCTGGATGGCCGATGAGCTTCGCCGGACGGAATCCCGGAGGTTGGTTTGGGCTGGTCTTGAAGCTAGCCTGCGATTGATCGGGAACCCCAGGACGAATGACATGATCAAGACTGCCGTGCTCATCCTCGCCGCGTTCAGCGCGCCAGATCAGCCGCCACAGATCAGGGTCCGCGTCGACACCCAGTTCGCTTCGTCGGTGCTGGGTCAGGTATGCAGCGACCAGCCGATCGATGAATCGGCGATTCGGTCATCGGCAGCAGTGAACCAGATGGTCGACCACTTCGCCCAGTTCCGCGCGGACTTCACTCTCGACGCCTACGTCGAAGCCCGCCGTCTTGCCGCCAGATGCAGGACCGCCGAACCGGACATCTTCCGGTTTGGCGAAGTCATTGCCAGACGCGAGGAACTGCAGGCCGAAATCGCCACCATTGCCGCCGAACAATCCGAATATGCGGCCGGCATCGAGCAGATGCTGGCCCAATACAGCCCGGAAGGGATGCGATTCTCCGGCTCGGCAACCCTGGTGATCGGCAGTCCATCCTGCGGCGGCTGGTCCAGCAATGGCGACTTCTACGTGGATGTACCCTGCCTCAAGGGCGATCGGGTCGGGCTGCAGTATCTGATCGCGCACGAGAGCTACCACGCGATCCAGTCGCGGTTCATGGGCAAGACACCGGCAGAACCGCCGCTCGCGCTGATCCTCGATGCCATCATTCGCGAAGGCAGCGCGATGCGGGTCGCCGATTTCAGCCAAATCAGCAATCCGGGTGCCTACGCTCAGCTGTCGCAGCGCGTTCTTCGCACCAACCGGCGGCGGCTGGTGGCCAACGTCGAACTGTTTGAGGTATCCGTTCACTATCTGCTGCACAGCGCCGACCCGACCGCTGCAGAGCGGATCAACAACATCGGGCTCTCGGGCCAGTTTGATAGTCCCTTCTATTCAGTGGGGGAGTTGGTCATCGCCCGAATAGACCAGCAGCTAGGCCGCGCGGCGCTGCTGTGCCTGCTGGAAGGTCCAGCGGTGGAGCTGTTTATCAGCTACAGCGGCCTTCCCGCCGATAACCAGTACCCAACCTTGGCGTCTGAGACCATCGCCGCCATACGCACGTTGCGGACCGCTGAGAGCGAGCAGCACACTCATCGCTGCACGTCGACATGATCCCCAAAAGAGCGGAATTCTCCCCTAAATTCAATCAACTCACTGCCGATTTCAACGATCCCTCAGAAAAACGTCGGCGCGCAGTCGGGACTGCAAGCATCGCCGATCAATACCCTGATCATCAGCTATCGTCACCACTGGAGCTGATGATGAACTGCAGCAAGTTGGTGCTCTGCCTGTTCTTGATGCTGGCGCTGTGCCCCCGCATGGGCGCCGCGCAAACACCGGGTCAATATTTCGATCCTGCACATTCCGGCCATGGCCTGGACCTCCAGCGAGTTGGCGGCCAGTGGGTGCTGATCCTCTACACCTATGACCACAACGGACAGCCGGAGTGGTTTCTGGCCGTCACCGATTCGCAGGCAGACGGCCGGATCGAGGGTGAGCTCGAGCGCTTTGCCTATCAGAGCGATCGCTTTCCACCACAGCGCGCAGTGGAGACGGTGGGCGGGTTTGCCCTGGATTTCAGCGCTGCCTGCGCGGGGAGTGCCGATACGGCCACCTTCACGTGGACCATTGACGGCGAATCTGACCAGTGGTGCGTGCAGTCTTTGCTGGCGCCTGGTGGACCGAATGGCGCCGACCTGACCGGGCAGTGGTATGCCGGTAGCGCCGATCAGGGCTGGGGTGTCAGCGTCGATTTTTCTGGCAGCGATCGGGCCGAGAGCGAAACGCTGATCCTGTACTACTACGACACCAACGGCGATCCGCGCTGGGCTTTCGGCGTCGCCGACCAAGCCGGCGCCGACAGCCACACGGCGATGTACAACTATGCAGGCTATTGCCGGCGCTGCCCGCCGCAGCCCCTGGAGGGAACCCTCGCTGGCACCGTCTCGCATCGCATCGAGGTGGTTCGTGGGCGAGCACAGGGGCGGATTGAGGTGGACCTGATTTATGCCTTCGCCCCAGGCGGGCAATGGCTGCGGGACGATAGCCCGATGCTGTTGCTCAGCGACCCCGCCCCGGGCCTGGTGCCGATTCCAGAGCAACTCGATCACGACACCGCGATCGTGATTGAAAATGTGAGTGTGGTGCCGCTGACCGAGGAAGGGCTGGTCCTGACGCACCACAGCGTGCTGATCGAGCAAGGCGTGATTGCCGCGATCGCACCGCTGGGCACGCTGCCGCTGCCTGAGGGGGTCTGGCATGTCGACGGCAGCGGCAAATTCCTCGGCCCCGGTCTGGCCGACATGCATACCCACCTGACCACTTCCGGCCAGCCGGCGATGAATCAATCCGGGCTGCTGTTGATTGCCAACGGGGTCACCACCGCGCTCAACATGGGCGATGGCGGCACCTTGAATCTGCCGGGACTGGGTCAACGCTTTGCCAACGGCTCGCTGATCGGGCCCACCCTCTACGCTGGCCGCGATGCCTACGGGCCCAGCGACGGGCAAAACCCCGCGCGCACCGTCAGCAGCCGCAGCGGCGCCACCAGCTTTGCCCAGGGCGCTCGCGATCAAGGATATGATTTTCTCAAGCTTTACAATGGCTTGAGTCCGGACGTCGTGGATCAATTCCGGATTGAAAGCGAGCGTCTGGGTCTGCCGCTGATCGGCCATATCCCCAAGTCGCTGAGCATGAACCAAGCGCTGGACGCGGGTATGCGGATGGTTGCGCACACTGCCGAGGTCTACTTCACCTTTCTGGGAAATCAGCCCAACAGCGACCGGCTGCCGGCCGCAGCCAATCAATTGATCAGTCGCAATGTCTTTCTGACCGACACCCTGACCGCTTCGGAATCCTTTTCTGACATGTACGGTGGCAACACCGCCAACTTCAATGCCTACCTGCAGCGCGAGGGCGTGCAGTACGTCCCCCAAGCGATGATCAACGGCTGGGCCGCCTTCTTTAACAGCGCCGGACTGCAGCCACCCGGGTCGCGACCTGGGCAACTCGACGCCCGCCTGGCCTTCTTCAAGCAGATGAACCGCGAGTTTTCCGACCTCGGGGTCAAGCTGATCCTCGGAACCGACTCACCAAGCGCGCACACCGGTCTGGTCGCCGGCTTCGCGGTGCATGAGGATCTCCGGCTGCTGCGAGAGATCGGGCTCAGCGCGGAGCAGAGCTATCGAATCGCCGCCCGCCACCCGGGCGAGTTCATCGACGCAACGCTGGCCCCCGCGGCGGGATTTGGCACCGTCGTGGTGGGCAAGCGGGCTGACCTGCTGCTGCTGGACGACAACCCGCTGGAAAGCAGCCTGCACCTCAAGCGTCCAGCAGCCGTTATTGCGCGCGGCCGGTTGTGGTCGCGCGGCTACCTGCAATCCCGGCTGGACCTGCTCGAAGCACAGTTGCGTCAGTCTCACTCGGAGAGTGATCAGGGGCTGTCGGTAATCAATCTACTCGGCGACTCGGCGCTGCACGATCACGGACACTAGCCCGCATGAATGTTCGTCGCGAGGGTTTCGCAGGTGTGCTGTGGTGCGGTTCGCGGACCTCAAGATCGGCGAAGGCGTACTGACGGTACGTCGAGTCGATAGCAGGGAGCAAACCGCGCCACAGCGCACCT
>JAGRJL010000404.1 GCA_020442775.1 Lysobacterales bacterium
CACCCCAAAAAGCAAGGAAGAAATGGGATTTTCATTCGCGCTGATCTCCAGTGGTTTCTGGGTTAGCATCCCAGCGAGAATCCGACGCAGGCGCCAGGGCGAAACCTTCCTTTTCTCCTGACCAAATTATTTTCCTCTGATAATCAATGATTTATCAATCGCCCCCAGCGTGCCTGCAGATCGGATCCTGGCGCTTCGACCCGTCATCAGGCGAGCTTGAGGACGGTGTCAGGAGGGTCCGACTGGAGCCGCGCAGTGCCGCGGTGCTGGCACATCTGGCCGCCAGCCCCGATGAGATGATCAGCCGAGAACAGCTGATCGCCGCGGTCTGGGCCGACACGGTAGTCGGCGAAGATGCGCTGGCTCGCGCCATCTTCAAGCTCCGGCGGGCGCTGGGGGATGATTCGAAGGCAGCCGCCTACATCGAGACCATACCCAAACGCGGCTATCGATTGATCGCCCCGGTGGGCGCGGTCGAATCTGCGCCCCGGAAGCAAGCGGAGATCACACGCAAGGCTCCGCACGCGGTCACACTGGTGCTGCTGGCCGCCGGCATCATCGCCGGGGTCCTGACCTATTGGCAGCTCAACCCGGAAAGCCCGAAGGCATCTCAGCCTGCAGAGTCGGCACCCCTGATCGCCCGGGCCCAGGACTTCTATCACCGCTATTCCCGCGCCGACAATGAGGCCGCGATCGAGCTCTATGAGCGCATCCTGACCCGCGAGCCGGACAAACCTGACGCGCTGGCCGGACTGTCCAATGCCCTGGTCCAGCGGGTGATCCGCTGGCCGGAGCTGGCCGACGGCGAACACGCCCAGTTCCGCAGTCTGGGCGCCGCGCTGGCCAATGGACATCTGACCCAGCCGCGCTTTGCCCGGGTGCTGGAAAGAGCAGAACTGCTGGCCCGCCACGCGCTTTCGCTGGAGCCGGATAACCCGCTGCTGCATCGCTCGCTGGGACTGGTGCTGGGGGCACAGGCGCGGCTGGACGAAGCCATTGCGGAATACCGCGCCGCGATCGCCCTGGACCCCGACGCCTGGGGCGCGATGATCAACCTCGCCGAGATGCTCGGCCTCCAGGGCAACGGGACCGACTCGCTGGCGATGTTCGTGTCTGCCTACGAGGCAATGACCCGCCGCTACGAGACGGACAAGCAGCACATCGAACCTTGGTACACCGAGCTTGCGGTACTGATCGGCGACCGCCTGCAGTTGGCCGGCCGCAGCAGCGAAAGCGAAAGCTGGTATCGCCGGGCGCTGCAGCATGCGCCGCTCAATCCAGCCGCAACGGCGGCGCTGGCCGAGCTGCTGGCCGGCGGCGGCCGAGAAGCGGAGGCGCAGCAGCTGTGCGCCGAACTGCTGACCCGGGTCGGCGCGCAGACGCCCTGCCCCCGCCGCAGCGAGGCAGAAGCCGCGGATTGACGCGCTGGCGATCCCGGTGCGGCCTGATTCAGCTGACCCTGCAACAATGTGCGCGCTCGGCCCGAGGTCGGGGCAAACCAGTCACCGGAGTATCGTCGTCATGGGTCGGTTGATCGCAATCCTGAATCTGTTCGCGCTGACCCTTGCGGCACCCGCGCTGGCCGCCGAATCGGGCAACAGCTGCGGCTTTAGAGCGCCCGACGACGACCGACCGCGCATCGGGCTGGCGCTCAGCGGCGGCGGCGCACGCGGGATCGCGCACATTGGCGTGCTCAAGGCGATCGAGGCTCAGGGCGTGCGCATCGACTGCGTGGCCGGCACCAGCATGGGCTCACTGGTCGGCGCCTTCTACGCGATCGGGATGCCGGTCGAGGAAATGGAGAAGATCATCCTCTCGCTGGAATGGTCGACCCTGTTCAACGACTCCCTGGAACGACCGCAGCGCTCGATCCGGCGCAAGGACGAGGACCGG
>JAGRJL010000405.1:0-787 GCA_020442775.1 Lysobacterales bacterium
ATCTCCTTGTTGCTGTAGCCACCGGCCATCAGGCGCAGGATTTCGGTCTCGCGTTCGGTCAGTGGGTCCGGCTGGTCCAGACTGGCGAAGCGGTTGTCCAGATTCTCGATTCCCTTCATCAGCCGCTCGGTCAGCGCCGGCTGAACCAGGGTTCCGCCCTCGGCCACGGTGCGAATCGCCCCGACCAATTGCTGCAGGGAAACGTCCTTGAGCAGGAAACCGCGAGCACCGGCGCGCAGTCCCCCCAGAACCATGTGGTCGTCGTCGAAGGTGGTCAGGATGATAGTGGGCGGCAAGGTGCCGGCCGCGCTGAGCTCCTGCAGCACATCCAGGCCCGATTTGCCGGGCATGCGCATGTCCAGCAGCACCACATCGGCGCCGGAGGTCGGCAGCTTTTCGATGGCTTCGGCACCATCACTGGCCTCGCCGATGATGTGCATGTCCTCGTCCAGCTCCAGCAGACTGCGGATGCCCTGTCGCACCAGGGTTTGGTCATCCACCAGATAAACATTAATCATGCTTGCGACTCCATCGGTAACCACGCCATCAATACAAAGCCCAGACCGGGCCCGGTTTCCACATCCAGATGGCCACCCAGCTGGGTGACCCGCTCCTGCATCCCTTTCAGGCCATTGCCGGCCGACACCTTCTTGGCACCGCGGCCATCATCCCGCGCCACCACTTCCACTCCGCCATCGGCACGGCGCAGCGCGATCCACAGGTTCTGCGCCTGCGCGTGCTTGACCGCATTGGTGATCGCTTCCTGAGCCAGACGGAGCACCACCTG
>JAGRJL010000405.1:864-2221 GCA_020442775.1 Lysobacterales bacterium
GCCTCGCCAATGTCGACCATATCGCCCTCACGCAGGGTACTCACGACCTGGCGCACGTCTGACAGCAACAGTCGGCTGAGCGACTGCGCCCGGCTGACATGATCGAGCGCCTTGCCCTCGACCAGATGGCTGGCCACCTCCAGATTGAGGCTGAGCGCGGTGAGGTGGTGACCGACCAGATCGTGCAGCTCACGGGAAATACGCAGGCGCTCGCCGGTGCGCTCGCTTTCGGCCAGCATCAGCTGCGCGGCGCGCAGTTCGCCGTTGACCCGCCAGAGCTCTTCGCGATCCTCGGCCTGGCGCAGGGCCACCATCGAGGTAATGAAGGGGAAGCAGGAGATGCCGCCATAGAGGCCGGCCTGAATCATCCCCTCCAGCCAGGTGAAGTTGCGCAGCCCGGCGAACACCGGAATCATCGCCAGACTCTGCAGCACCAGAAAAACCGCCGGCCAGGGCTTGCGCAGGGCCCACGGCAGCACCCCGGCCGAGACGATCAAGAAGATCGCGCCCAAACCGCTCTGGGTGAAGAAGCTCAGCGCCACTGCGGAACCGGAGATCATCGGCACCAGGATGAAAAAGACCCAGGTGCGGCCGCTTTCGGCCAGCTCCCGCAGGGCCAGCCAGAAGGTCACCCCGAAGATCGCCCAGGTGATCCACCAGCCGTAGATCTGCCAGGTTTCGATGCGGGTGGAAGACTGCCGCTCTGCCACCAGCAAGCCCAGCGCAATGCAGCCCCAGATCACCAGACCCGCGGTACGCAGCAATCGCAGATGGCTTTGTTGCAGGGGGCTCATGACAGGCCTAGGGGACTCGACAGCGCTAGCCTACGAGGCAACGCTTCGAACTACCAGCGACGATGGTCATGCTCCGCGCCAGCGGAGCCCGCGGCCCCACGGTTCCGACACGAACTCAGCGAATGCCGCTAAGCTTGCGCCCCTTGCAAAAGGGAACTCGCCATGACCCCACCGCTGGTAGCCGAACTACTGCAGCTGTTGAGCCTGGAGCGACTGGAAGACAACCTATTTCGCGGCCAGAGCCGCGACATCGGTACCAAATACGTGTTCGGCGGCCAGGTGCTCGGGCAGGCGCTGGCGGCGGCGCAGCGCACGGTAGAGGGGCGCTATGTGCATTCCCTGCACGCCTATTTTCTCAAGGCCGGCGATATCGAGGCGCCGATCGTGTACGAGGTCGATCGGGCCCGTGACGGACGCAGCTTCACCGCTCGGCGGGTGATCGCGATTCAGCACGGGGAACAGATCTTCAATCTCGCTGCCTCCTTCCAGCAACCCGAGGAAGGGCTCAATCATCAGCTGTCGATGCCGGATGTCCCTGCCGCGGACGATATCGAGCCTCCGGT
>JAGRJL010000405.1:2281-6652 GCA_020442775.1 Lysobacterales bacterium
CGGGGACCGTTCGAGTTCCGCCCGGTCTACCCACGAGACGAACTCAATCCGCCGAAGCGACCGCCCTATCAGCAGGTCTGGTTTCGGCTCAGCGAAGAGGTCGGTGACGACCCGGCCCTCAATGCCAGCCTGCTGGCCTACGCCAGCGACTTCCATCTGGTCGGCACCACCACCTTCCCGCACGGGATTTCCTACTATCAGGGCAACGTGCAGATGGCCAGCCTGGACCACGCCATGTGGTTCCACCGACGCTTCAAGATCAACGAATGGCTGCTATACAGCTGTGACTCGCCCAGCGCGCAGGGTGCCAGAGGCCTGGCACGAGGGCTGATTTACGACCGTCAGGGCCGTCTGGTCGCCTCCACTGCCCAGGAAGGGCTGATTCGGCTGGTGAAGCGCTCGTAGTTCCCGAGCAGAGCGCCGCTATCCCCACCTGGGCCCTCGCGCCTGGGCCCAGGCCCCGATCGCGACCCCGGACATTCCGGACTAGTCCTCCCAGCGCTCCTGCTGATCCGCATGTCGACCCAACAGGCTCCACAGCGGAACCTCCTTGTCGGCAGGAATGCGCGCAAACACGAAGCCGATCTCCTCCACGCTGATCCGCGCGACCTTGGCCTCCAGATGGATGTTGAGGTCCTCACCGAAGATCATGTCCAGAACGAACAAATCGCCGATCTGACCGATCCAGTCTTCGGGTCGGGTGATTCGGACACCGGTTGCGGAAATGTCCTCCACATCGGAGGTCCAGCTTTGGTCGCCGCGAATCATCAGCACCGCCGAATGGATTGGCATCCGTGCTGCGCGACGCCCGACATTGGACGCCTCACTCATATTGCTGGCCCCTGTAAACTCAGCATGGTTGTTTTAGCCAATGCGGCGCGCCTTATCAAGAATCCACCATCAGCTCAATGTGACCTTCTGGACGTAAATATGGAAACAAGAGTACGTCGCGGATGGATGGTGAGTTCGTGAACAGCATCACCAGCCGATCGATCCCCACGCCCAGCCCACCGGTGGGCGGCAGCCCGTATTCCAGCGCGCGAATATAGTCGGCGTCAAAGTGCATGGCCTCCAGATCGCCGGCATCCTTGGCCTCCACCTGCGCGCGGAAGCGCGCTGCCTGATCGGCCGGATCATTGAGCTCGGAGAAGCCGTTGGCCATCTCCTTGGCGCCGATGAACAGCTCGAAGCGGTCGGTCATTTCCGGATCGTCATCGGTGGCGCGGCTGAGCGGGGACACTTCGGTCGGGTAATGGGTGATAAAAGTCGGCTGAAGCAGATCGGCCTCGACGGTCAGCTCGAACAGCTCCAGCAACAGTCGTCCCCAGCCCCAGCTGGGATCGACCTTGGCACCCAGCCGCTCGGCTTGAGCGGTCAATGCGGCCACATCGCGCAGATCGGCGCCGCTCAACTCGGGGTTCTTTGCCGCGACGGCATCGGCCATGGGGACTCGGGCAAAGGGCTTGCCCACGTCGATCACCTTGCCCTCCCAGGGCAGCAGCGTGGGCTCATCGCGATCGGCAAACAGGGTCTGCGCGGCGCTGCGGATCAGATTTTCGGTCAGGTCCATGATGTCGGTGTACACCGCATAGGCCTGGTAGAGCTCGAGCATGGTGAACTCGGGGTTGTGCCGGGTGCTCACGCCCTCGTTGCGGAAGTTGCGATTGATCTCGTAGACCCGATCAAAGCCACCAACGACCAGCCGCTTCAGGTACAGCTCCGGCGCGACCCGCAGATACATCGGCAGGTCCAGCGCGTTGTGGTGGGTCACGAAGGGCCTGGCCGTGGCGCCACCCGGAATCGGGTGCATCATCGGCGTCTCCACTTCCATGTAACGGTACTGCGGGCCTTCCAGAAAATCACGAATGAAGCGCAGCAGCCGGGCCCGAGTGACGAAGGCCTCGCGCGCCTGCTCGTTGACGATCAGGTCCACGTAGCGCTGGCGATAGCGGGTCTCCACGTCGGCCAGACCATGAAACTTGTCTGGCAAGGGACGCAGACTCTTGGTCAGCAGGCGAATTTGCTGGACCTTGATGCTCAGCTCACCGGTTCGGGTGCGCATCAGCTGGCCTTTCGCAGCCACGATGTCGCCCACATCGAAGGTCTTGAAGGCGTCGTAGGATTCGCCCAGGGCACTTTGCTGCAGGAAAATCTGGATCCGCCCGCTACCATCCTGAATCTGGGCGAAGCTGGCCTTGCCCATGATCCGCTTGGCCAGCATCCGACCGGCCACCTGCACATCGCGCCCCAGCGCTTCCACTGCGGCTGCATCGAGCTCAGTGCATTCGGCCTGCAGGTCGCCGGCGAAGGCACTGATCCGAAAATCGTTGGGGTATGCCTGACCTGCGTCGCGGAGCCTGGCCAGCTTGGCGCGGCGCTCCGCAATCAGGTCCGTTCCTTCGGTTTGGTCCGTCACCGCCCGACTCTCCTTATCCTGTCAGTCATCGCGGCCGTCCATGGGCCACTGATGGCGCAAATGCTAGCAGCATCGTTGCTGATTCGCAGTGCGCCGGAGCGCTGTCAGCACCGGCTCAGGGATCCAGCGCGCCGGCGATCAGGCGCGCGATCATTCGCTGCTTCAGATCGGCCGGCTGCGCCAGGCCCATCCGTGCCAGCGCCGCATCCACCTCTCCGCCTGCCCCACCGCGCAAAAGCGGTCCCAACAGCGACAGTTTGCCGCCCAGAGTAGACGACTTTTCCTTCAGAGAGCGTAGCGCCTTGGCCAGCCGGAGCTCGGTGGGATCCAGATCCGAGCCGAAGGGGAAGCGCGGGAAGCGCTCGATGCCGTCACCCAGATCAAGCGCCGCGACCAGCCGCTCCGGGGTATTGCGGCGCGCCTGCGCGGGAATCTCCCATTGCGGATCGATCTTGCCGGCCGCTCGCGCCTGCGCCAGAAGCTCGTCCTGGAAGCGACTGTCGCTGATCTGCAGCAGGGCCTGGATGCATTCTTCGTCGCTACGCCCCTTCAGATCGGCCACCCCGTATTCGGTGACCACCAGATCACGCAGATGGCGTGGAATGGTGGTGTGACCATAGTTCCACACGATGTTGCTGCTCGCACCGCCGGCGCTTTCGCGTACTGCCCGCAGCATGATCACCGAGCGGCCATCGGCCAACCGGTGGGCCATTGCCACGAAGTTGTACTGACCGCCTACTCCGCTCACAACCTGCCCGTTGTCCAGGGCGTCGCTGACCGCGGCGCCCAGCAGGGTCTGCATCATGCAGGTGTTGAAGAAGCGGGCGTGCCGCCGCTGCGATACAGCCAGCGCGGTGGATCCGGTGGGCAGATCGTTGATGTGGGTCACCCGGGTCATCCCGATGCCGGCTCGCTGATCCTCCGGAAGCTCGCGCAACCATTCATAGAGCAGCTTGCTGCCGAGGAAAAATGCGCCCTGCAGATAGAGACCGCCGCGCAACGCACGCCCCGCCATGTGTCGGGCCAGCACCCGGCGCTCGGCCGGGCTGGTCAGTTCGGCATCCACCCGGACGCCATCTTCGAACACCAGATAGCCGTGATCCAGATGGCATTCGGGATCGACCAACCCCAGGCGCTTGAGTCGGTTGAGTTCGGCCACATGCAGCGGCAACTCCAGCCCACCGACCTCCAGCAGCCGCTCCAGGGTCTGTGCGTCGGCCTGATCGCCCAACTGTCCTGCGGCGCGCAGCCGTTCCACGCCCAGATGCGCAAACACCTGGCGCCTGAGCACTCCGCCCTCTACCAGATGCATGAAGCCATCCATGATCATCTCGCTGGCGCCGTAGAGCCCAAGCTCGAAGGGTCCACATCCACCCCAGCCCTCAACCACCCGCTGCTGCTGGTCGGAGGGCTGCAACGCATCCAGCACCCGCTGATAGGCCACGTTGTCGCGATGCCGCAACAGGCAGGCATGGACCAGCGCGTCCGACAGTGCGCCGATGCCGATCTGCAGGGTCCCGCCATCGCGGATCAGGCTGGAAGCGTGCATGCCCAGCGCAAACTCGGCGGCATTGACCGGCTCGCGCGGCAGCGCGAAAAGCTGATGCGCGCAGCTTTCACCGCTGACCACGCCGTCGAAGAAGCCTTCACCCACCTCGGCGTCATGGGGCATGAACGGCAAATCCGGATGCACCACCCCGACCACCAGCGGGCGCTTCTTGCTCAGCTCGATCGCATCGAAGGTGACGTCCGGATTGCAGCTCAGGCTGTAGCGCGGCGCGTGCTCGCCGGGGCGCTCGGCGACCAACTGCAGCAGCAGATTCACCCCCGCCTCGCTGACCACCTGGGAGACGTGGGTGTAGTTGATCGAGGCATAGCCGCGCTGCATCGCCGGCTTGCGCATCCAGGCCCCGGACTGCAGGTAGAACTCATGGATCTGCACGTTCGCCGGGACC
>JAGRJL010000406.1 GCA_020442775.1 Lysobacterales bacterium
AGGACATCTACCTGTACGCCTACGAAAAGGGTCTGAAAGGCTGCACCACCTTCCGCTTCAACCCGGAAGCCTTCCAGGGCGTGCTGGTCAAGGAGAAGGATCTGGAGAACACGCTGTACCGATTTACCCTTGATGACGGCACCGTGGTCGAAGTACGCGGCAACGAGGAAATCGAGTACGACGGCGAGACCCACAGTGCGGCCAATCTCTTTGATGCGCTCAAAGAGGGCTACTACGGCAAGTTCTGATCGCGAACGCAGGAGCAAAGCGATGTTGCGTTCCACCCAAATCCTGATCGGTATCGGTCTGTTGGCGATGGGCTCTGGCCTGCTGGCAGAGGAGATGATCCGGCCACGTGGGCAGGCAGCCTATGAGGCGGAGCTGAAGGCGCTCAATGCGAAATATGGTCCGCAGGCCAAGGTCAGCCAGCTGCGCGAGGACACTCAGGGCGACGAAGTGGCGATCAGTGCCAGTGAATCTGATCCGGATCCAGCGCCAGCGCCGGCTCAGGAGGTCACCGCCATCAGAGTCACCCTGCTGCCGGTGGGCGAACGCCAGTTCATGCTCGCAGAGCAGGTTTACGACGGCGCCGCGCTGGAGCTGCAGCTGGCCCAGATGCAGGTAAGGCAGCCGCTCGATAGCGTCATTCTGCTCAGCAGTGAGGAACGCAAGATCGGAATTCCACATTTGCTGGAACTGGCCCGGTTGGGCCGCGAACTCAACGTCCCGGCGCTTTATCAGGACGGAGACGCACTCAAGGCGATTGCTGGCCGATAGCGGTCAGCATCCCAGGAACAGGTGGTGAAGCGCCAAACGACGCAGATTCGTCGGCGGCGGCTCACCAGCATTTTTCGGTAACAGCGAGCTTCGGCGCGATCCGCGCAGGCTCGGGGAGCAAAGCAGTCATGTCAGTCAAAATCAGTCGCAAGATCGCCAGCTACGAAGTGGTCAAGCCGGAAGAACTGGAGCAGTTGGCGGCCGAAGCTGCGGCCCAGGAAGAAGCCGAAAAGCTGGCCGAAGTGGTGCATCTGCACGAGCGCGTCGAGCGTCCGGAGATTCTGGCCGGCACCACCTACAAGATCCGCTCGCCGCTGTTCGAGCACGCGCTTTACGTCACCATCAACGACATCATCCTCAACGAGGGCACCGAGCACGAGACCCATCGCCCCTTCGAGATCTTCATCAACTCCAAGAACATGGAGCACTTCCAGTGGGCGGTGGCGCTGACCCGGCTGATGAGCGCGGTGTTCCGCAAGGGTGGCGATGTCACCTTCATCGTTGAGGAGCTCAAGGCCGTATTCGATCCACGCGGCGGCTACTACAAGAGCGGCGGCATCTACATGCCTTCAGTAGTGGCGGAACTGGGTCTGGTGGTCGAGGATCACATGAAGCGGATCGGCCTGATTCGCTCCGATGACCCGGCCGAGCGCGAAGCGCTGCGCAAGAAGAAGCAGGCGCTCAAGGATGCGCAAAAGGCCAAGAGCGAAACCGAGAGCAGCGCCGAGAAGGCAAAGGATGCCGGTGAATCAGCCGACACCTTCCCGCCCAACGCCGAGCTCTGTCACAAGTGCCATACCAAGGCGATGATGGTGCTCGACGGCTGCCAGACCTGCCTGTCCTGCGGCTATTCCAAGTGCGGCTAGCGCTTCCAAGCGGAGCAGATGGAACAACCAACCTCAGGGACCTGACCGTTCCGCAATGAGTCCCTTCCCAGGCGCGGGTGAATCAAGCGCCAAGTGTCGCGAGACGAATGTGTCGTGCCTTTAACGGCCCCCGGACCCCCGGGGGCCATTTTTTTGGGCGCGACCAAGACCGATCCTCGCGGCGCGTCACTTCAGATACTCCGCTCGAGCGACGACCCCAACCAGAAGTGCCAAGCGCTGGCCACGGCCACGATGGCATGGCCAATTCCCAGGCCATCGTTGCCGCAATTAGCATCCCCAGCTTCCAAAGGGCCACCAACCTTTGCCCTGCCTGCGAAGTTGAGGCACGAGGACCACGCCCTGCCAGAACGGCAGCGCCTGTTACTCGGACTGGACGCTCTTCCCGCGCTCAAGGGCACGAATGCATCCAGCAGCACAAGGACAAGATCGGACTCCCAGCCGCTGCAAAGCCCTTCGCCTTCTGGACATCGACCATGAGCAGCAAGCTGTCAGGTCCTTTCAGCTACAAGGTCGCCTCAACCTCGCCGAATCCGGAGAACGGCGGCGCCTACCCCTGTGCGCCGGAGAATTCGACGGCGAGTGAAGATCGCAATTCCAGGTCCGCCCGTCGTGCGCCGGACCAAACACTTTCGACCAGTTTGTCAGCGAATTCCTGAGGCAAAAAAAAGCATCCAGCCCCGAAAGGCTGGATGCTTCAGATCAACCAGTACTGCAGCTTGTGCTTACTTGCGCAGCGCAGCCATCTTCATCGCCTTGACCTGATCCGGGCTCAGCGGACGACCCTTGGCGTCGACTACCAGACCTTCGGTACCCGCCGGCAGAATCTGCAGCGACTTGAGGAATTCGACCACCTCGTCCTTGCCGTCCTGATTGAGCGCCATGAAGGCGTCACGGCTCACCCGCGCTTCGCCACCGTGCATTTCGATCGCTTCGGTGATCGTGCCCAGGTCGCCGCGATGGCCATAGGGTGCGGTGTTGCCCACGTCCCAGAGCTTGCGGGTCAGGAACACTTCGGTCGAGATGCCGGCCTGCACCACCTGCTCGTTGCAGAAATGGCGGATCTCCGCATCGCACAGATTGTGGCGCTTCAGGTCGGTGTAGGCGCGAACCAGCGCACCGCCGTCCGGGGTTGCTTCCAGGCGCGGGGCGAAGCCTTCGCTGGTCATGTCGAAACTGTAGCTGCCCTGCTCGCCCGGGCGCAGATTGCCCTGCGGGTTGTAGGGATTGGGCTCGACGAAGTCGCGACCGGCCAGCTTCAGCGACGGCACGTGGCAATCGGCGCAGCCGAGCTGGTCGAACTTGCGCTCGCCGCGAATCACCGCACGCAGCGCATCGGAATCATCCGGCAGCACCTGGCCCGGGGTACCCAGCGCAGCCTGCCACAGCGTCACCGCGGTGATGTCACCCACGGTGAGCTCATTGACCACGCCGTCCTGATCGAAGTCGTCGGTACCGGTGCGAGCCGTGCCGAAGCGCTCCACCGACTGCATGCCGTGATGGTGATTCATCGCGTTGTTGCTGAACTCGCGCATGGAAATCACCGCACCCTTCTGGTGGAAGGGCTTGATCACCAGATCGTTGTCGACGCCGCTGACCTGGGAGAAATCCAGAATGCCGCGTTCGTCCACCCGCAGGGTGCCGAAGTGCACGCCCTTGGTGATCAGCTCAACGCTACCTGACTCATTGAGCGCGACACTGTCCTGCAGCTGCGCGCGCAGCGCCTGCAGATCGGCGGTCATCTCGCGTGCCAGCATTTCCACCGGCCCACCACCGTGCATGCCCAGCGTGTTGCGATCATTGCTGAACTCGGGCGACACCGAGAAGGTCACCGGATCAAGGGTCTGCGCGAGCACGAAAACGTTGGCGACGATGTCACCAGCCGCACCCGGGAAGGGATCGTTGTGGCAGCCGGCGCAGGAGTTGGCTTCGGGCGCGGAAGTGCGGATGAACTCGGGAGCCGAGCCCGGCACGCGCGGCGCGCCGCCACCGGTGGTGGCCGGGCGACCCTGACCGTCATAGAGATTGAACTTGGCACTGAACAAGTGTCCGCCGGCACGCAGGATGTCGTCGAAGGCGACATTGCCGGCCACGATCTCGGCCTGATCCAGGTGTTCGGTGACCACTGGACCATCACCGATGGCCATGGCGTGACTGGCGGCGAGACCAAAAACGACCGCTCCGATCGCGATCGGAAGTTTGTTCAGTTGCATACAGCGCTCCTCGAATCCGGTGATACCGCCAAAATGCCTGACGGACGGCGGGCGCATTCTGCCACTTTGTGAAGGTTCTGTCGTTAACGCAGAATTAGGCGCGCCTTAACATGAGCGGATGGAACAGTGGTGGTCGTTTCTTGCGATGTGGTTTGCGGCTGAGTCCAAATCGGTCGGGATTGGTTAGAACTCGTAGCGAGCTTCCAGCTTGAGCTGGGTACCGCCGGTCTGCGGGTCCAAACCCAGCTCATCGGCCCCGGCCCGCCGGCCATCGACGTGCAGCAGTTCCACCCCCAGGCGCCAGGCGTTGA
>JAGRJL010000407.1 GCA_020442775.1 Lysobacterales bacterium
CGCGAGAGCCGATTCTCCTGGCGCCGGCTGTGGGCGATGGTCTACAAGGAATTCATCCAGATGCGCCGTGATCGGCTGACCTTCGCGATGATGGTCGGGATTCCGCTGGTGCAGCTGACCCTGTTTGGCTATGCGATCAACACCGATCCCCACCATTTGCCGACTGCGGTGATGGTCAGCGACGACAGCCCGCTGGCCCGACGCTTTCTCGCCGCGCTGCAAACCAGCGACTATTTTCAGCTGGAACAGCGCATCCATAGCGAGGCCGAGGCCGATCAACTGCTGGACCAGGGCAAGGCCCAGTTCGTAGTTCAGATACCCACCGGGTTCGAGCGCGCGCTGATTCGCGGCGAGCGGCCTCAGCTGCTGATTCTGGCCGACGCCACCGATCCGTCGGCGACCGGCAGCGCGCTTTCGGCATTGGCCGAACTGCCGACCCGCCTGCTGGCCGAGCAGATGCAGGGGCCGCTGGCTGCCTACGCGCCGCAGCCCTTGCCCTTCGAGTTGGTGATCCAGCGCCGCTATAACCCGGAAGGGCTGACCGAACACAACATCGTCCCCGGACTGATGGGCGTGATTCTGACCATGACCATGATCATGATGACTGGGGTGGCGGTGACCCGCGAGCGCGAGCGCGGAACCATGGAGAATCTGTTGGCGACCCCAGTCCGGCCGCTGGAGGTGATGCTGGGCAAGATTCTGCCCTATGTGGGCGTGGCCTACATCCAGGTCAGCCTGGTGGTGCTGGCGGCCACGGTGCTGTTCGATGTGCCGGTACGCGGCTCACTGGCGCTGCTGTATGCCGCAGTGGGGATCTTCGTGCTCGCCAATCTGGCGGTCGGGGTGTTCTTTTCGACGCTGGCCCGCAATCAGCTGCAGGCGATGCAGATGACCTTCTTCTTCTTCCTTCCCTCGCTGCTGCTGTCGGGCTTCATGTTTCCCTTCCGCGGCATGCCCGATTGGGCGCAGGCGATTGGTGAGGTTCTGCCGCTGACCCACTTTCTGCGCATCGTTCGCGGGATCATGCTCAAGGGCAACGGGCTGGAGCAGATATCGCCGCATCTGCCTGCATTGCTGATCTTCACCTTCGCTGCGCTGTTGCTTGGCGTGCTGCGTTTTCGCCGTACCCTGGATTGATCGCCGCTTGGCGCGTAACCGCAGGTAAAAAGCGGTCAAACTGAACCAAAGGGTGATTCTCCGGCCGGCCGAGCGGTAGTAAGGTGACGGCGTGTCATTGGCCATCGACGGTATTCCACCAACACAAGCGCCGCCGATTCGAAGATTGCAACCGTCACGCAGGCTGATTGAGGGCGGGATTTGAACGAGCGACACATGTCCGCGTTGGAGCCGCTGCTGATCCGCATCCTGGGCTGCGCTGATCTGGCGGCCTTGCGGCTGAGCATCCAGACTCAGGCACGTGGTCATTTCGGACTGAAGAAGCTCGATCTGGTGGCGGACGATTCATGGGTCCCCGACGACCGCGGCGATCAGGCGCATGCACGCATCAGTCACGGCGCAGGGCAGGGTTCAGCCTTGTTGATCTGGGAACCTGTTGCTGCCGATCCGTCCTCCGTAGCGGACTGGGGAGCGTTCACCGCCGCTGTTGCCAAGACGCTCGAGCGCTTGCTGAAGATCCGGAATCTGAACGAAGAGGTGCGTCGACTGCAGGGCGCCGAGCGGGTTCAACGGGCGCTGTTCGCGATTGCCGACATGGCTAGTTCCGAGCTGGATATGCCGGAGATGCTGCGCGGCATGCACCAGATCGTCGGCGAGCTGATGTATGCCGAAAACTTCATGATTGCCCTTCATGACAGTGATCGGGATGTGGTCCGGTTCATCTATTTCGCTGATGTCATGGATAACGCCGTCTTCGATACCTACGAGGAGTTTCCTGCCTCCGAACTGGCCAACAGTCTGACCCTGGCGCTGATTCGGCAAGGGCAACCGCAGATGGGACCATCCAACGAGATCCGCGCGCGGCTGGGCGTGCCCAAGGACGACAAGCTGGGGCCCGACAGCGAAGACTGGCTGGGGATACCGATCATCGGCAGCAAGGGCAGCAGCATTCGAGGCGCGGTGGTGGTGCAGAGCTACGATCCCAAGCTGCGCTTCGGGCCGGACGATCAGGCGCTGCTCTCTTATGTGGCCCAGCACATCATGACTGCGCTGGAGCGCAAGCAGGCGCGCGATGAACTGGAACGCCGGGTGGCCGAACGCACCCACGAGCTGGCGCGGGCCAACGATGAGTTGCGCTACGAGGTGGCCGAGCGCCACCGCGGCGAGAAGCTGCAGGCGGCCCTGTTCCGGATTGCCGAGCTGTCCAGCACCACCGAAACCCTGGAAGAGTTCTATGCGGCGGTGCATGGCATCGTCGGCGAGCTGCTGTATGCGCGCAACTTCTTTATCGCGCTGCTGTCCGAGGACGCCACCGAGCTGGTATTCCACTATTCGGTCGATGAGGTCGACGCGTTGCGCCCGCGGCGCAAGTTGGCCAAGGGCTTGAGTGAATATGTGCTGCGCACCGGTCGCGCGCTGCTGGTGGATCGGGCGATGATCAGCGCGATGGCTGAGGCTGGTGAAGTCGCCAGCTTCGGCGCACACAGCGTCTGCTGGCTGGGCGTGCCGCTGATCTGCGATGAACGCACGGTTGGGGTGCTGGCGGTGCAGAGCTACTCACCGGAAATCATGTTCAACAAGCGCGACCAGGAACTGTTGACCTTTGTCGGCTTCCACATCGCGACCGGTCTGGAGCGCAAGCGTGCCCAGGATTCCCTGCGCGCGGCCTACGCCGACCTGGAGCAGCGGGTCGCCGAGCGTACCCGCGAGCTGGCTGCAACCAACCAGGAACTGATTGACCAGATCTCCGAGCGCGAACGAATCGAGGAGCGGCTCAAGCATCAGGCGCTGCATGACGCGCTGACCGGCCTGCCCAATCGCAGCTATCTGCTGGATCGATTGGGTTTGGCACTGATGCGCTACCAGCTCAACCGCGAACGCGATTTCGCGGTGCTGTTTCTCGATCTGGACCGGTTCAAGGTGATCAACGACAGCGTCGGCCACCTGATTGGCGACGAGATGCTCAAGCAGGCCGCCACCCGGGTGCGCGCGGCGGTCGACAGCCGCGACACGGTGGCCCGACTGGGTGGTGATGAGTTCGCCATCCTGCTGGAGGATCTGGACAGCATCGACCGGGCATCGACCCTGGCCAAGCGGGTGATTGAATCGCTTAGCGAGCCGATGCGGGTGGGCAACAAGGAGCTGTTCACCTCGGCCAGTATCGGGATTGCCGCTTCTCACCCGCGTTATCTGCGCGCGGAGGAACTGCTGCGCGATGCCGATGTGGCGATGTACCGGGCCAAGGCCGAGGGCCGTCAGCGTTTCGAGCTGTTTGATGAACGCCTGCGCGCCGAGGCGCTGCGAGTGCTGGATCTGGAAGGTGACCTGCGCCGAGCCATTGCCCGCAACGAGTTCGAGCCGCATTTCCAGACCATTGTCAGCCTGACCGACGAGAAGGTGATCGGCTACGAGGCGCTGCTGCGCTGGCATCATCCGGAGCGCGGTCTGCTGCTGCCGGCCGATTTCCTCGGCGTTGCCGAGGACAACGGCAGCATCGAGCAGATCGATTGGGAGATCTTTGCGATGTCTTGCAGGCTCTCCCACCTGCTGCCCAACCCCGATGCCTACGTCGGCATCAACGTTTCCGCACGTCAGTTCCGCACCCCGGATTTTGACCGGACAGTTCTGAACCTGATCGAGAGCAACCAGATCCGGCCGCAGCGGATTCGGCTGGAGGTCACCGAAGGCGCGCTGCTGGAGAATTCCCAACAGATCCGCCGGATCCTGGAGAATCTGCGCAATCACGGCGTGCTCGCGCAACTGGATGACTTCGGCACCGGTTACTCCTCGCTGAGCTATCTCCATCAGTTCCCGATTCACGCGCTGAAGATCGACCGCTCCTTCGTGGCTGATCTGGGCAGCGGCCGGCGCAGCGGCAGCGCGGCGGTGGTGCGCGCGATCGGCGCGTTGGCGCAGTCGATGAATCTGGAAGTGATCGCCGAGGGCATCGAAACTACCCTGCAGCGCTCGGCCGTGGAGGAGTTGGGCTGCCGCGTAGGGCAGGGCTTTCTGTTCTCGCAGCCGCGACCGGCCAGCGAGATCGCCGCGATGGCCGAACGACCGACTGCTGCTGGAGCGCTTCCGCACTGATTCGATTCACCGTCCCGGCATCGTCATGCCGGATCGGCTTGCCGACGCTGTATTCGCCGAAGGTGCAATCGGTGAATTTCGCACCTGTCCGCGACTCGCCGCGGGCCTTTCGCTCAGACGTTGGTGAAAGGCTCTGCTGCTCAGCCCCCGCTGCACCCCCCGCCCGAGCAGCTGGTGTCGCAAGTGGAACCGGCGGCGCAGGCATAGCGGCAGTTGCCGCCGCTACAGCTGAACTCACAAATGCCCCCGGCAGCGCAGTCCATCTGGCAGTTGCCGCCGCTGCAGGCGAAGTTGCACTTGGCGCCCGCTGGACAGATCAGATGGCAATCTCCTTCAGGGCAGCTGGCTTCGCAGAAGCGTCCCGCGGCACAGCTGCTGTTGGCGCTGACTGCGCCCGCTTGAGCGCCGCCCATGGCCATCGCTGCGGCGATCTCGGCGTCCAGCCCACCGACAATGGCGTTGGCTTGCTCGACGGCGTCCTCTGCCTGATCGGTGTAGACCTCGATGGCTCCGGCGACTGAGCGCAGGTCGACCTGATCGCTGGTACCAATGAAAAACTCGACCCGCCGGTTGCGTGCGCGGCCTGCCGGATCATCCGCACCATGCCGGGTTTTCTCCGCCACCAGCGGCTGAACTTCTCCCATCCCCCTGCCGACCATCAGCCCGCTGGGAATTGCGGCATGGCTGTTTAGCCAGCGCATCACGTTGATGGCCCGGCGCTCGGACAAACGCTGGTTGGATGGGTGGTCGCCGATCGCGTCGGTGTGGCCGATCACCAGCACCTCGCCGACCGCGCGTTCGCGGATCACCTGGGCGATCTGGGTCAGCCGCTCGGCCGCTGCCGCAGTCACTGCGTCACTGCCGAACTCGAAGAGCACGTCGCTGGCCAGTTGCAGGCGGATGTGGTCGCTGTTGACGCTGGCACCGATCTGCTTCAGCAGTACCTCGGTGTCCCCATCTCGTTCGCCCTGGCTGCGCCAGTCACCGTCGATGGTGGCGCGGGTGCCGTTGCTTTCGATGCGAACGAAGTCGCCGTCGCTGACCACTCGCCCGGCGCCGGAAGAGACTTCAGTCGCAGCGCTGACGATGCCACTGGTCAGCGCCAGGAGTGCAATGAAGGCACGTACCACAGTCCAATGAACGCTGATCATCTCAGTCACTCCCCGGCTGCGTTGGCCTCATTTTGCGCCTCGATTGCGCTCGATGCCACTTGCCCCGGCCATAAGTGAATTAACGATCGTAACCAAACCGAGCAGAAGCCGGAGACTGGTCAGCGCCCGCTACTGCTGGCACTCTGCGGGCCCCTTGTAGCCGCTTCCACCTTCGAATGGCGATTCGCATTCTTCCCGAAATTCTGATCAATCAGATCGCGGCCGGTGAGGTGGTCGAGCGCCCGGCATCGGTGCTGAAGGAACTGGTGGAGAATGCGCTGGACGCCGGGGCCCGGGCGATCGAAGTTGATCTGGAACAGGGTGGGGTCACCCTGGTGCGGGTGAGTGATGACGGCGTCGGCATGAGCGCCGATCAGCTGCCGCTGGCGCTGACCCGCCATGCCACCAGCAAGATCAGCGACCTCGACGATCTGGAGGCCGTCGGAACGCTGGGCTTCAGAGGCGAAGCCTTGCCCAGTATCGGTTCGGTGGCCAGGCTGACCATGATCTCGCGCACTGCCGGCTGTGCACATGGCTGGAAGATCGAGGTCCAGGGCGGTCGGGTCGGCGAGGTTGAGCCGGCAGCGGCGAGGGTCGGTACCCGGGTGGAAGTGCGTGACCTGTTCCACCTGGTGCCAGCGCGACGCAAGTTCCTCAAGACCGAGCGCACCGAATACAGCCGCTGCGAGGAGTATCTCAAGGCGCTGGCGTTGGCGCGGCCCACCGTTGCGATTCGATTGACCCACAACGGGCGCCCCTGCTGGCAGGCGATGCCGGCCGATGACAATGCCGAGTCGGTGCGGCGCCTGGGGGCGGTGATCGGCAGCGAACTCGCCGCCCAGTGTCTGCACCTGCAGCACAGCATCGGCGGACTGGCTCTGCATGGCTGGGTCGCACCGGCAACTGCCGCTCGTTCACAGGCGGACCTGCAGTTCTTCTTCGTCAATGGCCGCTACGTCCGGGATCGGCTGGTCAGCCATGCGGTCAGGCAGGCTTTCGCGGACGTGCTCTACCACGGGCGGCATCCGGTCTATGTGCTGCATCTGACCCTGGATCCGGCACGGGTGGACGTCAATGTGCACCCGGCCAAGCATGAGGTCCGCTTTCGCGACGGCCGTTCGGTTCACGATTTTCTCTATCGGAGCCTTTACGAGGCGCTGGCCGATCAGCGCCCAGGTGACCGCCCATCGCCTGCAGACTCACCGGCATCGGCGCCCAGCGGCGGTTGGCAGTTCGGGCCGCAGGGTGGCCTGAGTCTCAATCAGGTCCGGGAGCGGCTGCAGGCCTACGGGCAGCTCTTTGGCGACCAGCGTAGCGATGGGTCGGGCACAACCGACGGGAATGCCGAAGTGGTCGCGACGGCGTTACCCGCCTGGGCGCCAAGCACAGTGGCTGGCCACGCCAATTCGGCAACGGCCAACCCCTCGCTGACAGATCTGGAAACGGCGCAAGTCCCGCCGCTGGGCTTCGCGCTGGCGCAGTTGGCCGGGGTCTATATCCTGGCGCAGAACGCCCACGGCCTGGTGATCGTCGACATGCATGCCGCGCACGAGCGGATTACCTACGAAAGACTCAAGCAGGCGGCTGATGCGGGCGAACAGCGCTCGCAGGCCCTGCTGGTGCCGCGGGTGGTGGCGGTGAGCGCGCGGGAGGCCGAACTGGCCGAAAGCGAATCCGCGGCCTTCGCCGATTTGGGCTTCGACCTCGCTCGGGCGGGCCCGGAGTCCGTCGCCCTGCGCTCAGTGCCCGAAGCCCTCGCCGGGGTGGACATGGACGCGCTGCTGCGCGACTTGCTGGCCGATCTGAAGGAGCGCGGCAGCCTTGCGCGTGCCGCCGAGCGCCGCAATGAGCTGCTGTCGACCGCGGCCTGCCATGGCTCGGTGCGCGCCAACCGGCGCTTGAGCATCCCCGAGATGAATGCGCTGCTGCGGGACATGGAGCAAACCGAGCGCTCTGGTCAGTGCAACCACGGCCGCCCGACCTGGACCCAGCTGAGCATGAAGGAACTCGATAGTCTGTTCCTGCGCGGTCGCTAGCCATCTGGGCGCCGAGTTGATGTCGTCAGCTTGTACGCGTCAGGCCGGTCCCCATAAAGTGCGATCAAATATCAAGGAGGCGATCGATGAAGTTGCTTGCTAGCTGGGTTCTGGGGATTTCTCTGGTGAGTTTGGCAGCGGTCGACGCCGCCACCTACGAAGAGCAGATTCTGGAATGGCGGGCCGGGCGAATCGAGCGACTGACTGCACCTACGGGGTGGCTCAGCCTGGTCGGGCTGCACTGGATCAAGCCCGGGCTGAACAGCATCGGCAACGGGCCCGGGGTGGACATCGATTTGGGTCGCGGTCCGGACAAGCTGGGAGAACTGCGCTGGGAGGGAGAGCGGCTGTATTTCCGCCCGAATGGCGAAGTGGTCACGGTGAATGGGCAAAGCGTTCTGGGCACCGATCTGATTCCCGACTACAAGGGGACGCCGACGGTGGTCGAATTCGGGACCGCACAGTTCTATGTGGTCAAGCGCGGTGAGCGGCTGGGCTTGCGAGTCAAGGACAGCGAGTCACCGGTGCGCACCCAGTTTGCCGGCATCGATTACTTCCCGATCGATCAAAAGTGGCAGGTGGAGGCGCGCTGGGAGGCGCACGAGCCCGACCGCACCATCGAAATCGCGACCATTCTGGGAGACCTGGAGCAGATTCCCAATCCCGGCCGAGCGGTATTCACTATCGATGGTCAGGAGTATTCCCTGGAAGCGCTGGAAGAGGAGGGCGAAGAGCAGCTGTTCTTTATCGTCTTCGACGCCACCAGCGGCAAGCAGACCTATGGCAGCGGGCGCTTTTTCTATGCGGATCGGCCGGTCGACGGCAGGCTGACCCTGGACTTCGGCAAGGCTTACAACCCGCCGTGCGCCTTCACCGAGTTTTCCACCTGTCAGCTGCCGCCGGCAGAGAACCGTCTGCGTCTGGCGATTGAAGCCGGCGAGAAGAAATACGCCGGCGCGAAGCACTGATTGACCGAGTGCCGGTGGTCAGATATCGGTAGCCGGTTGGGAGCGTTCGGACAAAGACCGCAAGGAATACCGGCGGTGCCGGGTAGCCACAGCCCTTACGCCTGTGGCTACCGGAATCGGGTACCGCTACCGTCCTTCTAGCGCCCCTTGAACTCGGGCTTGCGCTTCTCCAGAAAGGCCCGAGTACCTTCAGCCTTGTCCTCGCTGGCCGCGCACAGGCCAAAGGCCTGGGTTTCATAGGAGAGGCCGACTTCCAGCGGGGCATCGGCACCGATGATGATCGCGTCGAGGATTCCGCGCAGCGCATGCGGGGCGCTGCGGGCGAGCTGCTGGGCAACCGCGTTTACCGTCTCATCCAGCGATTCGGCTGCCACGACCTGCTGCACCAGACCCAGCTCATGGGCCCGCTGGGCCTTGATCGGCGTGCCCAGCAGACACAGCTCCAGCGCCGCACTGCGTCCGCAAAGGCGGACCAGACGCTGGGTGCCGCCGAATCCCGGCAGCAGCCCAAGATTGATTTCCGGCTGACCCATGCGCGCCTGATCAGAGGCGATGCGCAGGCTGCAGGCCATCGCCAGCTCCATCCCGCCGCCCAGCGCAAAGCCCTGAATGCGCGCGATCACCGGCTTGCCCAGGGTTTCCACCAGCCGCATCATGTCCTGCCCGGCGCGCGAGAGGTCGCGCATCTGCACCGGAGTGGCGGTGTCCAACTCGCTGATGTCGGCACCAGCGACAAATGCCTTCGGGCCAGCGCCAGCGAGAATGATCACCCGCACCGACTCCTCTGTGCGGGCCTCGGCGAAGGCCTGATGTAGTTCCGCGATGGTTTGTCCGTTCAGCGCGTTGAGCTTGTCGGGACGGTTGATGGTGATGCTGCGTATGGCGCCATCGTCGGCGATCAGCAGGTTGTCAAAGGACATGGGCGGGTCTCGGCCGGTGGAAAGGGCCGGACAGTTTAGCTGAAGGCGTTGGAGGGCCCAGGGCGAAGGGCCCAGGGCCCAGGGAGAAGGGCCCTGGGCCCTGGGCAATCTCGCTTCCCGGCATCTCGCGTGATTTGGCAAACCGAGGGTGGGGACGGATGAGAAGCGCTTTGAGGCTGCGGGTTTCTGGGCCCTAGCCCCTCCACTCCTAACGCCCGCTAGCCTTGCGCAGCTCGCGGTCCAGGTCGTAGCGCGGTGAGGTGACGTAGCGCTCCATGCCGCGCAAACGCTCTTCCAGTTCCCGCAGACGGTGGCGCAATTGACCGACCGTGTAGGTGGGGGCTTCGGTGGCGGCCCGCCAGAACTGCTCTTCCTCGGGCGAACGGTAAACCTCGACCGGACGCTTGGGCAGGATCACCGCGAGGATGATGTAGCCCAGGATCTCAGCGCCGACCAGCGGGGTGAACAGCAGCAGGATCGCAATCACCCGGGTCACCGGGATGCTCCAACCGTAGTAATCGGCGAGACCTGCGCAAACCCCGAACAGCACCCGGTGCTCGGTGCTGCGATACAGCCGGTGCGGGTTACTGCGCTTCAGAAACGGATTCTCTCTCATCGACTGTCCTTCCATTCGGGGGTGTCGGCATCCAGGATCCGTTCCAGGGAGCGGATCCTCTCCTCCATTCGCTGGGTGCTTTGCCAAAGGTCGGCAAGCAGCTTTTCATCCTCTGGGGTCATGCTCTTGCTGGCGTTGTTTTGCGAGCGGTAGTGCAAGATCAACCAGATCGGTGCCACCACCACGGTGAAGATGATCAGCGGCACTTCCAACATCGCAAGTAGACTCATTCGGACTGACCCTCCTTATTCATTCGCGCCTTTAGCGCCGCCAGTTCCGCGCTGATCTTCTCATCAGCCTCCAGATCGGCGAACTCCTGTCGCAGTGACTTGCCGCGACCGATGGCGAGCGCTTCGGCCTGCGACTCGACCTGATCGATGCGCCGCTCGGCATGCTCGAATCTGGCCATGACGTCGTCGATCTTGTCGGAGTGGATCTGGGTCTTGGCGCGATGCGAGGTGTGCGCATTGTTTGCGCGCAGGATGATCGTGCGCTGCCGGGCGCGAGCGTCATCCAGCTTGGCCTGCAGCTTGCCGATGTCGTCATTGAGGCGCTCGACCTGTTCGTTGATCAGCTTCAACTCGCTCTTGATCGCCTCGGCATGTTCGGCAACCCGCGCCTTCTCGGCCAGCGCGGCGCGGGCCAGATCTTCGCGATCCTTGCTCAGCGCCAGCGTTGCCTTCTGCTCCCAGTCCGACTGGTCACGCGCGAGCAGATCCAGATGCCGTTCGCGCTCCTTGCGCTCGGCCAGGCTCTTGGCGGTCGCGCTGCGGACCTCAACGAGGGTGTCTTCCATCTCCTGGATCATCAGGCGGACGATCTTTTCCGGGTCCTCGGCCTTGTCCAACAGCGAATTGATGTTCGCATTGATGATGTCGGACATGCGGGAGAAAATACCCATGGTGTAGCTCCTTGATTGTGCTGGGGTGGACGTTCAGTCCGCAGCAACGTTCGTGCCAGCTCAATTAAACCAATAAAATCAGATAATTAACATCGTGACCCCTGCGCTGGATGGTGAAAAGATCCAGATTGCGGCTGATTTGACCAAGGGCTTTCGGCATTCGCCAGTGGCAACGAGCGGGTTGGCCCGCTTACAATGCCGGCCCTTCGGTCTGCGCCGCCCGCGAAGTGTCGGGTGGCGACGAAGCGATAAGTGTAGCCAGCGCCTGCGCTGTTCCGGTGCAGCTCGCGTGGCTCGATGTTTTCTTTGGAGGATATGCATGAGTATCAGATGGATGGCGGCGCTGGTCGCCGGCGTGTGGTCGATCACTGCCCTGGCCCAGCAGGCCGCCCCGCAGCAGCAGCTGCCGGCGATGGACAAGAACAAGCTCTCTTACGCGCTCGGATTCCAGATCGGTACCGACATGCGTGAGCGCGGTCTGGATGTGGACATTGCCACTGTGGTGCGCGCATTGCAGGAAGGCCATGCCAACAGCCAGCCCAGCGTTCCGATGGAAGAGATGGTCGGCCAGCTGGCGGCGATGGAAGACAAGCTGCGCAAGGAAGCCGAAGCCAAGTTCAACACGCTGGCTGCCGAAAACAAGGCCAAGAGCGATCGCTTCCTGGCTGAGAATCGCGCCAAGAAGGGCATCATCGTCCTGCCCAGCGGGATCCAGTATCGGGTCATCGAGGAAGGCAACGGCGCGCGCCCCTCACCGACCTCGGACGTGGTGGTGCACTACCGCGGCTCCCTGATCAGCGGCTTCGAGTTCGACAGTTCCTTCGCCCGCAATCAGCCGGCCAACTTCAAGGTTGACCAGGTGCTGACCGGCTGGCGCGAGATCCTCCCGCTGATGCGCGTCGGCGACCAGTGGCAGGTCTTCCTGCCGCCGGAGCAGGCCTACGGCGAGCGCGGTCCGCGTCCGATCGGCCCCAATCAGGCGCTGATCTTCGACATCAAGCTGCTCGAGATCAAATAGCGAGCTAGGGCTCAGGGCCAAGGGCCCAGGGTTCAATATCAGAGGTAGTAGCCGACTGGGCCCTGGGCCCTAAACCCTGGGCCCTTTTCAGCTACCAGCGCTGCGCAACTTCCAGCGCCTGCTCCATTTCCAGCTTGATCCGGTTCACGATTGCCAGCGCACTGGCGGTCTGCGGATCTGCAGCGACTGCTTCGGGATTGCCAAAGGGATCCAGCTGATCCTGGGCGTTGGCGACCTGCAACGCTTCCTCGTCATCGACGAACTGATGCAGATACACGTATCCGCGAATCAGCGCCTCGCGCAAGTCTGCGGGGCTTTCCGGGCCCAGCGCCTGCAAGGTGACCCGGTGCGCTTCGGCAATGGCCGATTTCGCGTGCGGCAGGAAGGACTCCGGCAACCCGTAGCTGCCCGGTTCCAGCTTGGCCAGGCAGGCCCCGTAGTCTTTTAGGATTCGCGTGGCAAGATTCAGCATGGCGAGAGCCTTTCACGCCTTGCAGTGGGCAATCAAGTCCCCAGTTCCATTTGTGGGACGTATTTGGCCAGTGGCCCCATCAGTGGGTCGAGAGAGAAGGGTCACCAATGAGTCTGTTTTCCTTCATCGTCAAGCCGCCTCAGCCTTCTGCTGCAGCAATCCTCACGCCCTGCGTGGGCGTGTGTGAGCTTGATGCCGGGGGGCGCTGTGAAGGTTGCTACCGCAGCGGTGACGAGATCGCCCGCTGGGCCAGCATGTCTGATTCCGAACGCGCCTGGTTCATGGACGAAGAACTGCCCCGTCGCGAGTCGCTCTCCACGGAGAGCGATTGATGCGCAGTCTGCTGAGCCGGGCATTGGTGCCGAGGTGAGGGCCGATCTGGACCGGC
>JAGRJL010000408.1 GCA_020442775.1 Lysobacterales bacterium
GTGCCACTGGCGCCACCCGCTGCAAAGGTGATCGTCCGGGTCACCGTCGCCGTGGCGATACCGCCAGTGGTCACCGTGGCGGACGTGCATCCGCTGGTCCCCGTCGGGGTTGCAACCACACCGTTAATCGACTGCCCATCAACCGTGGCCGTCGCCGGCGGATTGTTGAATTGGAAGGCGATCGGGAACCCCTGCAGCGGAGCGGAGGTCGCGTCGAAGACGCAGATGGTGACCTGCGAGGTGGTATTGGCCGGGATGGTGCTCGGGGAAACCACCAGGGTCGCATCGGCCGCGCCCGGGTACACGATCAGCTCCGCATCCGTAACCAAATCGACATTGCCGTTCACCGTGTCGCCCGTTCCGCGGGCCCAAATGGCGGCCACGTGACCCAGCGCGTTGGTCGGGTAGTTCAGCGTGGTGCTAGCCACTCCCAATTCGTCGGTAGCCGCACTGGATGAAATGTTGCCGATGGTCGCGCGGCCAATCAGATAGGGCAGCACCGGGCCGTTGTTCACGGTCTGGCCGGTGTCGTCATTCCGATTGAAATTGGTGGTCGTAGTCAGGCTGGTGTTGCTGTTGACCCTTTCTACAGTGCGAGCACTTTCCAGGTCTCGGTTGCCGACGCTCTCCTCACCAAACACCAGCAGCGTGTCACCCGGACCTGCGCCGCCACCAGCGGTGGCGAACTGGCCGGTCGGCGCGGTGAATCCACGTCCAGCTTCCTGCGGGTCGCCGTCCAGTCCGGAGATGACGAAGCTGCCCTCGCCCGTGGCCGGGAATCCGGCGATCGGCGCGTCCACCAGGCCAAAGGTGATCGGGGTACCGGGCAATACTGGGTTGCCCTGACGATCGGTGCCGATCGCGGAGACAGTCAGGCTGTAAGTGCCATCCGGATCCGGCGGAACGGTACCGTCGGTGGTGACTTCGCCACTGACCCGATTGATCCGCAGCGCGTTGGTGTTGGGCACGGTGATCTGCAGTGAGAACAGCCGACCGTCGGAGACGGTGAGCGACTGCTGGGTAATCACCGGGTCGGCGATGCCGTTGTCGACGTTGTTGTCGGCGCGGTCTGCGGTGACCCGGATTGCCAACGTTCCCTGCCGAGTACCTGCCCGGAAGACTGCACTGGCGATACCCGCAAAGGTCCGGGTCGAGCTGATACGTCCATCCTGAGGCAAGCCATTGGCACCCACCGTGGCAATCGTCTCGCCACCTGCAGCGCCGTCCTGCAGAATTTCGATCTGCACGTTGTTAACCGCAGTTCCAGCGGTTTCCGGGTCCGGAACCGCGCCACCGGCGCCGTCGGCTACGAAAATCTGCATTGCGTAGGTGGCATTGCCACCGGACTCCGGAATGTAAAGTGGCGGTGCGGGCGTCAGGAAACTCAGGCTGGCGGGAAGCGCCGGCGCTGTCGAACTAACGACAAAGGTAATTTGCGAGGTCAACGTCGCTCCGGTATCGGGATCGGTATCGGTAATGGTCATCACCGTCGAACCAGGTGAGAAGGCATGGAAGAAGAGGGTCGCCTTACCAGCCAGCACGTCTACCGGGCCGCTGCCCAGAATATTGGTGAATTCGTCAATCGTCGGAGTCGTTGGATCATCGAGCGTTGAGAATCCGCCACTTCCGACGGGATTGACGCTAACGCCAATCGTACCCGACTGAATCAGGTCGCCATTCAGGCGTCGACGGGTGACCGTCACCTCGGAGATAAACGGCGAACCGAGGAATGGCTGGACGCCGAAGATATTGGCCGGCAGGGTCTGGCGGGTTGCATCAATCGCGATCCGCTCGAAGGGTTCCGGACCCGGAACAACCTGAATCGTTGCGCTGGTCGAAATCGTCCGGCTTGGGACTTCCGGGTCAGTGGCTGACGCGGTAATGGTCGCTGTGCCAACCTGATTCAGCGAGTGCACGAAAAAGGTGGCCAGTCCACCGGACGTCTCTGCGGTCACTTGCCCGAACAAGGTGGTGAACTCGTTGATTTCCGGCGTGTCTGGATCGTCGAGGCGAGAAATGGCTGCCACGAAGACATTGTCCACCCGCAGGCTGACGACCGTGCCTTCGGCAACCGGCGTCTGATTCGCTCGGGTGATTCTGACATTCACCTGCGTCAGATAGGGCGAATTCAGCTCGATGGGAAAATTTGCGGAATTCTGCGGGAGCGAATTTGCGTTGGCGAGAATCGCGATTGAGGCAGCCTGGGGACTACCGAAGCCGTCACTCCCTCCGTTTGGCCCTCCACCACCACCGCAACCGACAAGCGCGGCGGTCAAGCCGAGCATGGTCATTAACTTCTTCAGGGAACCCATGACGTCTTCTCCGATTTCTGTGAGTTCATTGGCCGGTTTCGGCACGGACGGCCTAACGCAGGCTTTCCTGCAAGATCTTCGGAGTCACGAAGATCAATAGTTCGTCTTTCTGATCCGTACGACTCTTGTTCTTGAACAAACGTCCCAGCGCGGGAATATCTCCCAGCAGCGGGACCTTGCGTTCGTCTTCGCGTCTTTCGCGCTCAAGGATGCCGCCGAGCACGACGGTTTGACCGTTGTCGACCAGAACGGCGGTATTGATGTTTCTGGTATTGATGGCCGGCTGCCCCTGCACCGCAAATTCCGCGACCGAGTCCTGTTTGACCTCCAGATTCATGAAGATCCGCTGGTCGGGGGAGATCGTGGGGGTAACCTTCAGCTCCAGCACAACCACCTTGAATTGCACGTTTTGGGTCACCGCACCGGTTTGGGCGTCTATGGTCGTCACCGTGTAGGGCAGTTCATTACCCTGCCGGATGATCGCTTCACGCTGGCTGGCGGTGATCACCCGCGGGCTGGAGATGATTTCTCCGCGCCCCTCGGTCTGCAAGGCGGACAGCTCCAGATCGAGCAGATAGTCGGCACCCAGTACGGTGAATCCGAACGATCCGGCCGGATCCAGCACGGGCAAGTTGACTGCCAGACGGTCGCCCAGGGCCGGCACCGCGATGCCGCCAGGCGGCTGGGCCGGGATTCCCACCGGCAAAGCCGAACTCTGGCCCGCGAGCCGGTTGGCCAATCCCAGATTGCTCATCCGGTCGGTAGCATCGAGGGTGCCGCCAATGGACACGAGGTTTCGGTCGCTGTCTTCCTCGGCGCCACTCAGCCCGAAGCGCACTCCGAGTTCCTTGGCGAAGTCGTCAGTGGCGACCACGATTCGGGACTCGATAAGAACCTGTTGCACGGGACGATCTAGTAGTGCAACCAGGTCACGAATCTGGGCGACGATCTTGGGGGTGTCGCTCAGCAAGAGGGTGTTGGTGCGCTCATCGAAAGTGACGCTGCCTCTTTGCGACAAGAATCCGGAGCGTTGCTGAGCTCCATCTCCGCCGGCTGCAGCGCCGGCTCCGCCGGACTGCGACTGCAAGGCATCGGAGGTCAGCAGTTCCGCGATGTCCTTCGCCTTACCATAGTTGATTGGAATGAACTCGTTGACGAGCTCGGCACGATCTTCCAGTGCGATTCGGGCGTCCTCAAGGGCTTGTTCGCGTTCGGCAATTTCCGCCGTAGGCGCAATCCAGATCACGGTTCCGTTGCGCCGCTTGTCCAGACCCTTGGCCTGCAAGATGATGTCCAGTGCCTGATCCCACGGCACGTTGACCAGGCGCAGGGTCACATTGCCCTGAACGCTGTCGGCGACCACGATATTGAGTTCCGAGACGTCAGCGATCAGCTGCAGTACCGAGCGAACCGGTATGTCCTGGAAGTTGAAGGTAACCCGGTTGCCGCTGTAGACGGGTGGGTCATTGGCGCGTCTGAGCGGTTCTTCGACAACCTGTTTGGGGGCCACTTCCAGAACGTACTCGTTGCCGGCCTGATAGGCCAACTGATCGTAGTCACCGGCTGTCATGACGGTGAGCGAAGCGCTGCCAGCCCGGCTACGCACTTCGATGGCCTGGACCGGTGTCGCAAAATCGATCACGTCCAAACGTTCCTGGACGCCCTTGGCTACTGCAGCGTTAGGCAGATCAATGATCAGCTTGTTGCCCTCAGCGCGCAGATCAGCGCTCGCACCGGGTTCGGAGAACTGCAGCATCACCCGGCCTTCGCCCGCTGCGCCGCGGCGAAAATCTACCCGAACCAGTTCGCGGCTCTGCGCGGTGGCAGCCGCTTTCAGCGGGTCCTGAGGCGCATTGGACTGCACCGAGCCCGCCAGACCATTCGAGACTTTCAGGACGAGGTCCTTACCCTTGAATTCGGCGGAGTAGGAAGAGCGCCGATAAAGGTCGACCACGACCCGAGTCCGTCCAGCGGCTTCAACTGTGGTGATGCCTTTGGTGGAGCCGGTATTGAGCGAAATGCTGCGCTCGGCACCATTGGTCGTATCTGCGAAGTCAACGGCAATGCGCGGGGGATCATCGGTGGTGAAGATCTGGGGGTCGGCCCCATCCTCGGCCATCTGCATCACCACCTGAACGTCGCCCCCTGGCAGCGGGTCGAAACGCACCGATTCGAGCCGATTGGTGGCCCAGGTCGAACTCGCTGCGAGCGCACCGAGCAAGATCATTGTTGCCTTTAGCAAATGGCTGCCCGCCTTCTTCTGGGCGCACCCGTTTGGCATCAGTGCTTGATTAGCCGTAGTCATTGCCTTACCCCCAACCTGCTTATTCATCGTCCAGGGCGATCGATATTGGCTGCTCTTCCCAGCTGCCAGTGCCATCGGATATGAGTTGTACCAACTCGATTCTGTCTTCGAAAATTCCGGTAATGCGTCCATCGTTCTGACCCAGATAGTTGTCTACCAATACGCGGTGGACCACGCCTTCCGGATCTTTAACCAGGCCGTAGGTACTGCCGTCGGCCGCTCCCAGGGTTCCGACCATGTCCAGGCTGTCTAGAGGGAACCGCTCAAGCTCCTCCTTGCGTCGGTCCCTCTGCGGTCTGGGACCGACACCTGCGACATTGGCGGCGTCGGAACTGGCGACATCTTCTGCATTGATCGGCGCAAACGGCTCGCGCAGCGCGTGCGCGTCGTAGATGAAGGTCTCGAAGGTCTTCATGATTGGCAGCGGATCTACCGGACCCGCCGGGCGCGCCTTCACGTCCGCAATATATTGATTCAACTCATCGCGGCTCTTCGCGCACCCGGCAAGGACCACGATCAGAGCCGCCACCGTTGCGCCACGAGTGATCAGATTCAGCTGATTGAGCTTAGCCATCGCTATGCCCCTCCTGGCGCCGAGGCACCGCCGTCGGCACTTTCAGAATCGTCCAGGTAGCGGTAGGTCTTCACGGTGCCTTCCAGAGTCAATTGACCGTTGGCCGAAACAGCACCCTGCCCCGCAGGTTTCAGTGAAATATCGTGCATGGTCAGGATCACTACCCTAGGCAGCGATGCCACGCCGCTGACGAAGTCTCCGAATTGGTGGTAGGTCCCAACCATCCGCAGCGAGATCGGCTTCTCGGCGTAGAAATCCTTCACAATTTCGGGCTGCGGCTCGAACAGGTCGTTCTGGATGCCCGCCGAGAGCGCCGTTTGCGAAATGTCGACCAGCAAATCGGGCATCTCGGTCTTGCTCGGGAGCTTGCGCAGCATCTGCTGAAGAATCAGCTTCATCTGCTCCAGTTGCTCGATGTTCGCCTCTAGATTGGCCGCCTTTTGCTGCTTCTCTTCAAACTCGGCTCGCAACTGCCCTTCCTGGGCAACGAGTTGATCGAATTCTTCGCGCTGAGGGCTGGTCTTGAAGTAATAGCCGGCTGCCAGAATCAGGATGGCGGCGAGCGCACAGAAGATCCCCTTCGCCGGTGCCGAGAGGCCACCCAGATTGTTGAAGTCGGCTCGCCGTAATTCGTCAATAACGCTCATTGTCCACCTCCAGCGAGCGCGTTCTCCTCGGCTTCCTCAGCGTTGGGATCCAGCGGATTCTCCAGCGTGACGCGCAGGGTAAAGCTATAGCGAGCCTGTGGGTTCGCATCGTCTGCCTTCACAATCTGCAAGTCTGGATTCTTCATCCAGGGTGACGCGTCCAGGCTGCGCATGTAGGCCGAGACGCGCGCATTGGACTGCGCATCCCCCTCCAGGGTAAGCGTTGCACCGGCCTGTTTGATGGACTCCAGCCGGACCCCCTCCGGGATCGTTCGGACCAACTCGTCAAACAGGTGAACCATCTGCGACCGGCTGGCCTGAAGTTCTTCAATGATGGCCTTGCGCTGAAGCAACCGGGACCGGGTACGGTCGAGCTCTTCGATCTTCAGGATGCGCCCATCCAGGACCTGAATCTCGCTGCGCAACGCGGCAAGGCGCTCGTTCTGCAGGTCGATCTGGCTGCCCAAAAATAGCGTGACAGCCAGCACGATGCCGGCAGCCGCCAGGGCCACCGCGCCAAGCAGAGCGAAAAACTCCTGCTGACGCAGCTTTCGACGTTCCTCACGCCAGGGAAGTAGATTGATGCGTGCCATCAGTCGAAACTCCTCATGGCCAGCCCGCAGGCGATCATCAATGCAGGCGCGTCAGCGGCCAGGGCCTGCGCCTGAACCTTCGGCGAAAGCGACATGTTGGCCACTGGCGACGCAATCATCGCCGGCACCCCCATCTGCTCTTCCACCAGTTCCTGAACCCCGGCAATGGACGAACAGCCGCCGGCCAGGATGACCTGATCGACGCGGTTGAACTCACTGCCAGCAAAGAAAAATTGCAGCAGCCGGCTCACCTGCTGTGCCATTGCTTCCTTGAAGGGCTCGAGTACTTCGATTTCGTAACTCTCCGGCAATCCGCCCTGACGCTTTGCCAGACCCGCCTCTTCGTAAGACAGACCGTATCGCCGCATCACCTCGTCAGTCAGCTGCTTGCCGCCGAAAACCTGCTCTCGCGTGTAGATGCTGCGCTGGTTCCGCAGTACGTTGAGCGAGGTCATGGTCGCGCCGATATCGATGATTGCCACCAGACCATCGCGGCCTGAGGGAATCTGGTCGACCAGCAGGCGGAAGGCGTTCTCCATCGCGAAGGCCTCGACATCCACCACCTTCGCCGTCAATCCACCCAGATTCATGGCGGCCTGCCGCAGATCGACGTTCTCGGTTCGCGAGGCAGCCAGCAGGATATTGACCATGTCCGGGTTGTCTTTGACCGGACCCAGCACTTCGAAGTCCAGGCTGACTTCCTCGAGCGGGTACGGAATGTACTGCGCCGCTTCGACAGTCACCTGATCTTCCAGGTCGTCTTCGGTCAGGTCGGCCGGCATCGGAATCATCTTGGTGATGACCGATGAACCAGCAACCGCAGCCGCCGCGAACTTGGTGCGTACACCAGAACGCTGGACGGCGCGGCGGATGGCTTCGCCGACTGCCTCGACTTCAACAATGTTCTTTTCCACCACCGCATTTGGCGGCAATGGCTCAACGGCATAGTGTTCGACGCGGTAGCGACCGCCTGACTGCGACAGCTGCAAAAGCTTCACTGCCGTCGAACTGATGTCTACGCCGACCAATGGTGGAGACTTGCGAGTGAACAGGCCCACGGTGCTTTTTCCCCTTCCGACGAGACCTTACGAGCGAAACATGCCCCGCTACATTAAATACGATTCTTAAGCTTCGATCAACGTTGAGCCTGTGGTCGATCGCACATTTCGGGCAGTTGGCGGGCAACTACGCCATTCAGGTGCCGGTTTGGAGCCCAACCTCTATACTTGCCAACCTGCTTTTTGCGCTGCCTGCGACCTAGCCTACCGTGCGTTTATTGAAGAAGCTGATGTGGATTGGCGTTTTTGTGACGCTGTTCGGCGCGCTGGCTGGCGCAATCTCGGTCTGGGTGCTCTATCGGCTCTACGAGCCCGACTTGCCGGATGTGGAGATCCTCAAGGAAGTTCAGCTGCAACAACCGCTTAGGATCTATTCGCTGGATGACCGTCTGATTGCCAGCATTGGTGAAGCCAGACGCAACCCTACGCCGTTCGAGAATATTCCGGAGCAGGTCGCGCAGGCATTCATTGCGGCAGAAGACGCGCGCTTCTACGAGCACCCGGGTGTCGACTATCAGGGAATCCTGCGCGCTGGCTGGCAGGTCTTGCGTTCGGGCGGGGAGTACGGATCCGGCGGTTCGACCATCACCATGCAGCTGGCACGCAATTTCTTCCTCAGTCCGGAGCGGCGGATTGAGCGAAAACTGAAGGAGATCATGCTCTCGCTGCGGATCGAGCATGCGCTGAGCAAGCAGGAAATCCTGGCGCTCTACCTGAACAAGATCTTCTTCGGTCACCGCGCTTACGGCGTTTCAGCTGCCGCCGAGGTGTATTACGGCAAGACGCTGGAGGAGCTGACCCTGGCCGAATCCGCGATGATTGCCGGCCTGCCAAAGGCACCATCCGACCTCAATCCGGTGCAGAACCCGGCTCGTGC
>JAGRJL010000409.1 GCA_020442775.1 Lysobacterales bacterium
TCTGGCCAGGCGCAGCAGGTTGGGGGTGAGCCCGCGCTGCAGATATTCCGGCCTGAAGCCGTCGAGCGAGATCAGAATCAGCGGCACTGGCTCTGCCTGGGCGCTCTGCTGGGGCCTGCTTGCACAACCGGCCAGCAGCGAAACCGCAACCAAAGCAAAGACCCAACGAAGCAACATCAGCCAGCCGCACCCGAAAACGATCGGCAAGCTTAACCGCGTGTGCCGTGATCTACCGACTGGCGCGTCACTTTCACCAAAAGTCACTTTGCACCACGCAGCCGAGTCATCGATGCAAATCGGGCATGATTGGCGACTGTGGAATGAGCCGGGGTAGCGGGGAGGATGAGCATGCGGGTAGTTCTGAGTCTGATCTTGCTGTGCTGCAGCCAGCTGATCTGCGCCGAAGAGGCCAAGCCAACACTGGCCGAGCGGATCGCTGCTGCCGCCACCGAACACCAGTTGCCGCTGGTTCAAACCGAGGGCCAGTTCAGCGGCCCCGGTTGGGACTGGCTGCTGAGCGAGGGCCGCCAGGCCCAGTTTTTCCTGCTCGGCGAAGAGCATGGCATCGCCGAGAATCCGCAGTTTGCCGGCGCGCTGTTTGCCGAGCTGACCGGGTCCGGCTATGAGCATCTGGCGATCGAGATCTCTCCGCCTATGGCGGCGGCGCTGGATCAGGCCGCGGCCTCCGGCTTCGATTCGCTCAAGACCTTGCTGAGCACCCCAGGCAGTGCCCCGGCCTTTTTTGGGATGGCCGAGGAGGCGCAGATGCTGGCGGCGGTGCGCGCCGCCGTGCCGCAGGTCGATCAGGTGTTCTGGGGGCTGGACTACGAAGTGCTGGCCGATCGCCATCTGCTGCAGCAACTGGACGCGATGGACAAGCCAGATGCGGCGCAGGCCGCGCTGCAGGTGCTCACCGAGGCTTCCACCGCCGCGTGGCAGAGGCACAGCGAAACCGGCGGTCCACAGCACATCTTTTCTTTTGGCGGCGATCCGGCGCTGGTGCAGACCCTGCGCGAGGCCTGGCCCGATGCGCCAGCGCAGGCCGCGCAGATCATCCACACCCTGGAAGAGACCTTGAAGATCAACCAGCTGTGGGTCAGCGGTCAGGGCTGGGCCTCCAACCAGCGCCGCGCGAAACTCAATCGCGCCAATTTCCTCGACTACTGGCGCGCGCAGAAGGCCGCCGGGCGCAGTCCGAGGGTCATGGCGAAGATGGGCGGCTCGCACATGGTCCGCGGTCGCAGCATGACCGAAGTCTTTGATCTGGGGAGTCTGATGTCAGAGACGGCCGCGCTCGAGGGCGGTCACAGCTTCCACCTGCTGGTGCTGCCGGGAGAGGGCGCCGAAGTCGCCAACTTCGATCCGACCAAGCTGCGCTTCCATCCCGCCCCGGCGAAGGACGGCTATGCCGGCGGACTGGATTCGATCCTGAATGCGGCGGCCGCCGATCAGTTCACGGTCTTCGATCTGCGCCCGCTCAGGTCCCTGCTGGGCCGCTGGCGCGAGGGCACCGCGCCGGAGCTGATGCGAGTCGTACACGGCTTTGACGCCCTGCTGCTGATGAACGGCTCCACCGCGTCGACTGACCTGGCGGCGCTAATCGAATCGCCTTAGGGAGCGGCGTGCGCAGGCCCGCTCGGCGACATTGGACGCGCCGCCGAGCGAAAACTGCGCTTGCCATACACCGGGCGCCTGTTCCGGCGCCCAATCCACTTCAGCCGCAGGGATCCTCCACCAGATTGGCCAGGGTCACCGGCTGCATGGTGATGCTGCCGGCGCCGAAGCGCGCGTTCTCGTCCCAGCTGGCGACCAGCTGATTGCACTGCGTTCGCTCCACCCGAATGGTGCCCCACGGGGTCAGGCTGGCGGCGGTGGTGTCGAAGTTGGCACCGAAGCCGGTGCCGCGGCCGGAGAACATCGGGATCTCCACCACCGCGTTCTGGGTGATCGGCGCGCTGCCAAACAGCCACAGCTGGATCCCGCTGCCGTCGTTGAGATAGGTGTAGTTGGCCGCCAGCAGTTCAGGCGGACCCGAGGCCCGCTGCAGGACGTGGAAGAAGATGCCCTCGCCGGATTGCGCGGGATTGAACCAGGTCAGCGGGAAGCGGCTCTCGAAAGCGGT
>JAGRJL010000410.1 GCA_020442775.1 Lysobacterales bacterium
GCGGCCTTGGTGTGGCCGATCTGGCTTTTGACCGAACCCAGCGCGCACCACTGCTGTCGCTCGCCGTCGGCCTCGCGGTAGACCATCTCCAGACCGCCGAACTCGGCGACGTCACCGGCCTTGGTGCCGGTGCCGTGCGCCTCGACCAGCTCGATGCTGTCGGCGCCGAATCCGGCCTGGGCATAGGCCCGGCGCAGCGCGTTGGCCTGGCCGGCGGACACCGGCGCGTAGACGCTCTTGGAACGGCCGTCGGAGGAAGTGCCGACTCCGCGCAGCACCGCGTAGATCCGGTCGCCGTCGCGTTCGGCGTCGGCCAGGCGCTTGAGCGCCACCATGCCCAGACCCTCGCCCAGCATGGTGCCGTCGGCCTGATCGCTGAACGGCCGGCAGTCGCCGCTGGGCGAGAGCGCCGGGGTCTTGGAGAAGCACATGTACATGAAGATGTCGTTGAGGGTGTCGACCCCGCCGGCGATCACCAGATCGCTGTGACCCAGCTGCAGTTCGTTGACCGCCATCGAGACCGCGCTGAAGCTGGAGGCGCAGGCGGCGTCGGTCACGCAGTTGGTGCCGCCCAGATTGAGCCGATTGGCGATTCGTCCGGCGACCACGTTGCCGAGCAGGCCGGGGAAGCTGGCCTCCTGCCAGGGCACATAGTGATCGGCGATTCGCTGGCAGGCAGTCTGCACCTCATCTTCGCTTATCCCGGCTTCGCGCAGCGCCTTCACCCACACAGGCCGCTGCAGCCGCGAGACCATCGAGAACAGCAGTTCCTGGGCCGAAGTCACCCCCAGAATGACCGAGATTCGCGAGCGGTCTATTTGCTCGAACTGCTCACGGGCGGCGTCTTCCAGCACCGCCCGGGCGACGATCAGGGCGAGCATCTGCGAGGTGTCGGTGGCCGGCATCATGGCAGGCGGCACGCCCCAGTCGAGCGCGTCGAAATCAATCGGATTGAGGAAGCCGCCGCGCTTGGCATAGGTCTTGTCCGGCGCATTGGGGTCGGCGTCGTAGTAGTCGTCGATTCGCCAGTGCGAGTTGGGCACATCGCTGAGCAGATCCTTGCCGGCCAGGATGTCGCGCCAGAAGCCCTGGGCGTCGCTGGATCCGGGAAACAGCGCGCTGACGCCAACCACGGCGACGGCCAGAGTAGGGGGGGTTGAGTCGCTCATGGGGTCGCTATCCGAATTCATCGCCGCTGCGCGCTGCTCAGGCCAGCGGCCGCGGGCGGTAGTCAAAGGCCATTGCCGGCACCGGCAGGCCGAAGCTGCGCAGCTGCTGCGCACGGGTGATCACTGCGGCACCTTCGAGCAGATTGCGCGCAACCTGCACCACGGTGCGCGCCTCGGGTGGCTGCAGGAAGCTGCCCTGTACCCAGCTGTTGAAGGCGCCCATTGCCGGGCCACACCAGATCTGATAATCGGCCAGCCGCTCCGGCTTGCCGTCAATGGCCCAGCGGCTGGAAAGCCCCAGGTAGGCGCGGAACAGCAGCGCCATTTGGTGCTTCGGCTCGGCTGCGGCGCGCGCCAGTTGCTCGGGATCGCGCTCGCGCCAGAAGGCGGCTGTGCTCTCCCAGGCCTGCTCGATGGAATCGCGGAAGATGTCTTTTTCCAGCCGAGCCCGCTCGGCGGCCGGCAGCGCCTCCAGCGAGGGGTAGCTGCGATACAGCTCGTAGAGCTTGCGCGCACGCTGTGCGAACATCGTCCCGCGGCGCAGCACCTGCACCTCCACACCCATCTCGAACATGTCCGCCGCCGGGGCCATGATCACGTCGGCCATCTCGGCGCGGGCCAGCAGGGCGCGCCCGCCGGCGTCCAGGCCGCTTTCCACGCAGCCCTGATTGACGCTGCCGGTCTGCACGAAATCGGCACCCAGGGCGAAGGCTGCGGCGATCGCCGCGGGGGTGCCCAGACCGCCAGCAGCGCCTACCCGAATCGGCCGGGGGTAGCCGCGCTCGGCGCTGATCTGGTCACGCAGCCCGGCGATGCTGGGCAGCAGCGCGGTCAGGGTGCGGTTATCGGTATGCCCGCCGGAATCGGCCTCGGCGGTGATGTCTTCTGCCAGCGGCAGCCGGGCAGCCAGGCGCCCTTCCTCGGCAGTCAGCAGCCCGCGCGCGACCAGCGCTTCGAGCATTGCCGCCGGCGGCGGCTGCAGGAAATGACGCGCTACCTCCGGTCGGGAGATCTTGGCGAATACGTGGTTGCGCCGCTGCACCCGACCCTGCGGGTCCAGATGCAGTCCGCTGCAGGCGTAGCGCACCACCGCCGGGGTCAGCGCCAGATAGGCTGACGCCTCCACGCAGCGCACCCCGCGGCGCAGATACAGATCGGCGACCGCTTCCTCCAGCGCCGGTTCCGCCGGGCTGTGGATCAGGTTGGCGCCCCACGGCAGCTGCTGCGGATCCAGCTGGCGCTGCAGCGCATCGATGGCCTTCTCCACCCGGCCCAGCGAGAGCCCGGCCGCGCCGAAGAAGGCGAGCATCCGCTGCGTGGCCATGGCGTTGACCAGATCGACACTGGCAATGCCGTTGGCCATGGCCCCGGCCACGTAGGCAAAGCGGGTGCCGTGAATTTCGTTGAAGGAGCGGTTGCCCAGCCATTCCGGATAGAGCGGCGGCAGCAGGCCGGTCACGGCATAGCCGCGATCACCATCGGTTTGGGTCATCTCTCCGCCCAGACCCACGCCGTAGCCACCTTCCGGGCGCGTCAGCACAGAAGCAGGCTCGCGAATCTGCTCGCATGCGTGGGCAATGGCGTCCGCATCAAATGCCGGCGCGCGGGTGCCCGGCAGCCAGCGCAGGGCGGGGCCGGGAGCGGTCATGGATACAATCGAAGACAAATTGGCACTGAGTGGCACTTTGTGGAGCGCGCAGTTATATCCTTGTGCGATGGATAAGTCATCTGTTGATCGTCAGCCGCGTCCGCTGCGCGAGCGCAAGAAGGAAGCCACCCGCCGGGCGCTGGTGCGCGCAGCTAACCGACGTTTTCATCAATTTGGCTTCGAATCGACGACGATAGACGATATTTGTGACGATGTTGGGATCTCCAGGCGCACCTTTTTCCGCTATTTCGCGAACAAGGAGGCGCTTGCCTTTCCCCATCGTGGCGAGCGCCTGGAGCGCTTCGTGGCGATGCTGCAAAACGCGCCGGCGCGGGAAAGCCCCTTCGCCAGCCTGCGCCGGGTCGCCCAGGTGCTCGCTTTCGCCTATGCCGACAACCGCGAGCAGCTGCTGGCCCAGCAGCGCCTGATCGATCAGACCCCCAGTCTGAGCGCGCGCGAGCACGAGATTGATCGCGACTGGGAACAGGCGATGGCCGCGGTGTTCCTGCAGCGCTTCGCCGGCGACCCCAACGCCGAGCTGCGCGCGCAGATGCTTGCCGGCGCCGCCATCGGCCTGATCCGCGCGACCCTGCGCTACTGGTTCGAGCAGGAGGGGCGACCGGACCTGGGCGAGTTGGGCAAGCAGGCGCTGGATGCGCTGCAGAAGGGTTTTCTGGCGGAGAAATAGCGGGGCAGACCAGAATCTCGCCCAGCGGTTTGTGCGTGTGCGAGTGCGGTCAACGCGGGCCTTTCTTCACCCATTTTGGTGATAGATCTGACTCCGTACATTCCTCAGAATATCTGCACAGCGCGTCGACGAGAACGATCCGGGTGGCCCAATCAAGACTTCTTCTCAGCCCTCCTGTCACATCCGCTTCAGTCGAGCCGACCGTGGATAGTAAGTGGGCCGAGGCACCCTTGTTGAAGGCTGCTCTGCAGATGAAGTTCCACAACTGCGGCATCTGCGATGGCTGATGGCTTGCCGGCGATAGCCCAGGCCTGGGATCTGTCAAAAACAGAGCAAGAAGTCCTGTTGCTGCTCCTTTCCGGGATGAGTCCGGACGAGATCGCGGTGCACCGGAGCCGCGGCATTGAGACCGTTCGCACCCAGATCAAGAGCATCATGCGCAAGGGGGGCGCCACTCGCCTGCAATCCCTGCTGGTGTCATTGCTGGTTGCTGAAAAGTAACCAACAGCAACCCGAATCAACTACCGGATGGCTAAGTTCGGAAATCACCCACATTGGTGATGACGGCCCATTAGTCCTTTCGCCAACCTCCCCGCCGTTCAGCCATACCACTCGCAGGGAGCGTGCATGCGATCAGTTTTTGTGTTCATTTTGGTAACCGGCTTCTTCTTGTCCTTCATCTCCGTTGCCATCGCATCGCCGCCATCAACGATTACCTATCAGGGCACGCTGGGGACGAGCAGCGGACAACCGGTAACAGCGACCCTCAACATCGAGTTCAAGCTCTACGATGTTGCGCAGAATGGAACCCCGCTCTGGACGGAGACCCTCGCGATTGATATCGAAGACGGCAAGTTCGCCGTCGAACTCGGCACGCTCACACCGCTGGTAGATGAATTGTTTGGCCAGCCGCTCTACCTGGGAATCCAGGTCGAGGGTGATGTCGAAATGACCCCGCGGCCGCAGCTGACGGCTACCGCATTCTCATTCCGGGCCCGTTCGCTGCTGCGCAACACGATCCATGTCCCGGTCGATGGAACGGCCCAGGAAAACGGGGACGCCCTGGCCGCTGCGGTGGCAACTGCGGTCTCGGCCGCAACCATGGATAACCCATTCGTGGTCGAGTTGGACGCGGGTGACTACGCGCTGGGTGCCACGCTGGAAGTCGGCCCCTTTGTCTCGCTGGCAGGCCGCGGAAGTCAGGCTACGCTGTTGCGCGCGGCACTGACCGGGCCTGCCGTACTGCTCAACAGCGACAGCGGCATCCGTGATTTGTCGATCAGCAACAGCGGAGATGGCGGAAACTTCGCATCGCCGGTGACGGCGGTTTCGATCGCGCCGGATACCGACAACGTGCAGATCGAACGCGCCCGACTGCACACCGCGCCGCCGATTGGCAACCAAGGCGTTGACGTCAGGGTAGCGTTGAACAGCGCTCGAGTCTCCAATCTTCGCGTTCGCGACGTCGAAGCCATCGCCGAGCGCTCTGATAGCCTCTATGGCATCCGTGCCTCTTTCGTCGAGGGCATGGATCCATTCGAAACCGGCATCAGTTTCGAGCGCGTTCGAGTACTCGTCCGAGCGGGCTCCAACTTCATGCGCGGACTGGATTCCAATGGCCGACAAGAAATACGCATCAACGATTTCGAAGTCGTGATGGAAGACGGTGGCATCTCTGCGCAGAACGCCATCGGTATCCGTACACAGCTGGAAGTTTCGGCGGACCTGAGCAATGTGCGGATCGATCTCCGCCTCGCCAACTCGCAGCCGGAGATCGTCGTTGCGCAGGTGTTGTTCGAGTCTCGCCGTCTGGCGCTGACGAATTTTCAGTACCTGGTAAATGCCGGAAGCTGCGCGAGTGGCATTCGTTCCGGGATTTCCTTGAACGATGGCATCGTCAATCCCACGATTCTCGAAGGCAGTCAGCCAACCATTTCCAATGGCTCAGTCTCCGTGCTCGGCACCGAGTGCTTTGTTGCCGGCATCGAGGCGGCTGGCAGCAGGCCCATCCTCGAAAATGTCACTGTTCGCGCTGAACAACTGGGAACCAGCAATGGAGCCGGGGGGTTCATTCAGAGAACCTCGAACTACGACTGCGGCACCGCACCCTCTGCGCCAGGGGTGGCCAGCATTCGCCACTCCCAAATCACTGCAATCGGTCCCAGTTCCAGCTTTCCTGCAGCCGCCGACGCTTGCGTGAGCGAGATCGAAGTTGTGCACAGCAGTCTCGAAGGCACTGCCCATGCGATACGTGCGCAGATCAACGATGCCGATTCCTTGACCAATGTCCGAGTCGGCAACAGCCACCTAAGATCGGTCGACAACATCCCGCTGATACTCCTGGGCAATACGGTCCAAGCCCGCATCGTCAATAGCGAACTGGAGCATGGTGCCGTGTCTCCGGTCGCGGCCTATCTGCAGGGAGGGTCGCCGGACAGGGCGGTAGCCATCTGCCTGGGAATTTCTACCATCGACAGCTTCGCCCCCGGCCCGTTGTGCCCCTGCACGGCCGGGATTGACTGCCCGAACACGCCATGAGGCGGCCCGCGCGGCGATTGATGCTGCTCGCCCTGGCGATCGGCAGCGGGATCATCTGGGCTCAGAGCAGCCCAAGTTACGAGATCAGCAATGCCGGCGTGGTAGCCACTGCCGGCAGCGCCAGCTCCCCCGAATACCAGGCCACCGTCACCGGCGGCGAAGGCGCGCCCGCACAGTCGGCATCCAGCCCCCAGTACGCGGTGATCATCGGCGCAGGTGATCCGAATCCGGTGAATGCGGATGCGGTGTTCGCCAGCGGGTTTGAGGGTTAGGTGTCGCTCGGGCTTTTGCGTCAGCGCAGCCGACGTCACGCCCATTGCCGCTGCTTCGCGCTGCAGCCATTGCATGCATGGAAACACAGTTGACCACGATTTCGTCCACTCAACGCTAACCACCGCTCTGCGATACAGAGCATCAGGGGATACCGAATGTCCAGCATGAATATCGAAGCGCGACGCGGCCGATTGACCAATGCGGCATCCGGCCTAATCTGTTTCGCCGTGGTCGCGCTGGTCTCGGCGCCGGTGCACGGCGCTGCGGTCCGATCGCAGATCGTGGAATCACCACCTGCGATACCGGTCTCGGCGTCTCAAGACTCCGGAGAGCTAGAGGCTCTGGTGCAATGCCGGACGATTCTCGCCGATCACGACTGGGCGCAGCGGATCTGGCCGGAGAGCAACGCTGAGCCCAAGCCTGCGCGCAGCGAGGCCTTGCCAGACAGCTCGATCCGCCGCCAGGTGGAGGATCTGTTACGCAAGGAGAGCGCGCTTTGGGAACTGTACGGCGTGACGCTGGATGCCAGGGCCCTGCAGACCGAGATGAACCGCATCGCGATCAATACGCGCGCACCGGACCGGCTTCGTGAACAGTATGGCCTGCTGGAGAACGATGCCGAAGCGGTGGCGAATTGTCTGGCGCGACCCTTGCTGATCGAGCGCCGCCTGCGCGAGGGATATGCCTTTGACGCGCGCTGGCATGGCGAGTTGCGGCAGCGCGCGGAAGCTGCGCTGGCGGCAGGGGCGAGTGCCGATGCGCTGGGGGCATCGGGCAGTAGTGAGCAAACGTTGACACTGGTGCTGGATCATGGGAAAGAGGCGCGCGATCCTGCCGCCGCGGATCCCGGCGAGTTGCGCCTGTCAGCCGACGAGTTCGCGCGCGAGCGGGCTAGGTTGCTCCCTGTGGAACCTAGCCTGCCCGGAGCGGCGCCTGTCTCCGCGGGCTGGAATGCCGAACTGCGCGAGACCGCCGTGGCCTTTGTCGAGGAAAAGGTACTGAGCCAGTCAGAAGATCGACTGGTCGTGCGTAGCCGGATGTGGAGCAAACAGCCCTTTGAAGCTTGGTGGTCGGCGCGGCGCGAGGGGCATTCGCCCGCCAGCGTGTGGCAGCGTTTGGGTGCGTTTGACCTTCCGGAGATCCGGGGCCGGGGGGCTGTTAAAGCGAAGGCGACGGCGGATACGTGGAAGAATATTGACATCCCGTCTGGACGTTACCAGCACACGGCCGTTTGGACCGGTAGCGAGATGATCGTCTGGGGTGGTCGAGATTCGTCGGTACTGGCGACCGGCAGCCGCTACAACCCGGCCACCGACAGTTGGACGGCGACCACAACATTGGACGCGCCGAGTGCACGCAGCCTCCAAACGGCGATTTGGACCGGCAGCGAGATGATCGTCTGGGGTGGCGTCAGCTCATCATCTACGTTGAACACCGGCGGCCGTTACGACCCGGCAGCGGACAGTTGGACGCCGACTGCGACCATCGGCGGGCCGGACGGGCGCACCTCCCACACGGCTGTTTGGAATGGCAGCGAGATGGTCATCTGGGGCGGGATTCTTGGATCGACCAGATTCAATACCGGTGCGCGTTACGACCCGTCGGCGGACAGTTGGACAGCAACAACGACGACCGGCGCCCCGAGCGCGCGCTACAACCACACGGCGATATGGGCGAGCGGCGAGATGATCGTCTGGGGCGGGTACGATGTAAGCGGTCTAAACACTGGCGGCCGTTACGACCCGGCGACGGACAGTTGGACGGCGACTTCGACGACTGGCGCGCCGAGCGCGCGCTACATCCACCAATCGGTGTGGACTGGTAGCGAGATGATTGTCTGGGGCGGAGCACCGATCTCCAACACCGGCGGACGCTACAACCCGGCCACGGACAATTGGACAGCGACCTCGACGGCTGGCGCGCCAAGCGGACGTTTACGCCACACGACCGTGTGGACCGGCAGCGAGATGCTCATTTGGGGTGGGACAAACGGATCGACTGGATTGAACACCGGCGGCCGTTACAACCCGGCAACGAACATTTGGGCGGCTACCCAAACGTCCGGTGCGCCAAGCGCGCGCGAAGAGCTTACCGCGATATGGACCGGAAGCGAGATGATCATCTGGGGTGGGATTTTCGGACCCTTCAGATTTCAAAGTGGCGGCCGCTACAGCCCATCGACGGACAGCTGGACGGCGACCGCGACGGCCGGCGCGCCGAGCGCGCGTGAGGGTCATACGGCGGTATGGACCGGAAGCGAGATGATCGTCTGGGGTGGGAATGACTTCTCAGCCGTGTTCAGTACCGGCGGCCGATACGATCCGGCGACGGACAGTTGGACAGCGACCACGACGACTGGCGCGGCTAGCGCGCGCTTCTACCACACAGCGCTGTGGACCGGCAGCGAGATGATCGTCTGGGGTGGGAATGACAATTCGACTAGATTCAACACCGGCGCCCGCTACAACCCTGCGACCGATGGTTGGATGGCGACCGCGACGACTGGCGCACCGAGCGCGCGTGAGCGCCAGACAGCGGTGTGGACCGGCAGCGAGATGATCGTCTGGGGTGGGATCAACGGTTCTACTAGGTTCAACAGCGGCGGTCGCTACGACCCAGCGACGAACAGTTGGACGGCAACATCAATGACCAGTGCGCCCAGTGCGCGCAACATCCACACGGCGGTTTGGACCGGCAGCGAGATGATCGTTTGGGGTGGTTCCGGTTCGTCGGTCCAGGCGACCGGCGGCCGTTACAATCCGGGAACGGACAGTTGGACAGCAACCTCGACGACCGGCACCCCGAGCGCACGCTACGTCCACACAGCGTTGTGGAGCGGCAGCGAGATGATCATTTGGGGCGGGTACAACAATTCAACTAGGTTCAATACCGGCGGCCGTTATAGCCCGGCCACAGACAGCTGGACGGCTACCTCGACAATTGGCGCGCCAAGCGAGCGATACGAGCACNNGCGGTCTGGACCGGCAGCGAGATGATCGTTCACGGCGGATGCTGCAATTTCGACGACCATGGGGTGTACTACCCATACGACACGGCTCAATACACCACCACCACGATCACCGTTGATCTCCCCGATCCCTCGATGGCAGGGGCAGCGGTGGCAATCGAGGTGTCGGTGACGGGTGCCACGACGGAACCTAGCGCGGGCATGGTGACGGTTGCCGCGTCCACCGGTGAATCCTGCAGCGACATCACGCCCAGCGCAGGCAGCGGCAACACCGCGCTGTATTCCTGTTCGATCACCTTCAACACCACCGGCACGCGCGACCTCACGGCGGAATACGACGGCACTGCGGATCATCAGCCCAGCAGTTCGGCCGCCGAACCGCACGCCGTCATTACCACCCTGACGGTTGATCCGGCCACCCTCGCCGATGGCACCTTCGGCACGCCCTACGCGACCACGATCAGCGCCGCCGGCCTCGGCAGCATCCCACCGTACAGCTTCGCCGTGACCGCTGGCATGCTGCCGCCTGGCCTGATGCTGGCCGGCGATGGTTCCTTGACCGGCACGCCTTCGGCAGCCGGTGTGCCATTTGATTTCACCGTGACCGCGACCGACAGCAGCGGCGCGGGTGTGGGCGGTCCGTTCAGCGGAACCCGGGCCTACAGCATGATTATTGCGATGGCCGATCAAGCGCCGCTGACCGCCACCGCCACGCCATCAACGATTCCTTTCGACGGCATGAGTACGCTGAGCACGGTGGGCGGATCGGGCACCGGTGCGGTGACCTACGTTGTCGTCGCTGGAGGAAGCTTCTGTTCATTGGTAGGCAGCACGTTGACCGGCACAGGTGTGGGCATTTGTACGGTGACCGCGACCAAAGCGGCTGACTCGAACTACAACGCGGCAACGGCAACGGTCGATGTGGAAGTTACGCCGGCAGACCAGGCGGCGTTGACCGCCGCTGCCATACCTTCGACGATCCCATTCGCCGGCATGAGCACGCTCAGCACCGTGGGCGGCTCGGGTACCGGTGCGGTGAGTTATTTCATCACAGCTGGAGGCAGCTTCTGCTCGTTGGTTGGCAACATGTTGACCGGCACGGGCGTGGGCACCTGCACGGTGACCG
>JAGRJL010000411.1 GCA_020442775.1 Lysobacterales bacterium
CAGCATCTCGTTGCGTGAGTCGCCGCGCCAATAGGCGCCCGCCACCTTGAGCAGCTTGAAGGCCTTCAGCCGGCCGGTGTCGGGGATGTGCGGACCTCGGCAGAGATCGATGAAATCGCCCTGCTCGTAGAGCGACAGCTCTTCGTTGCTGGGGATGCTGGCGATGATCTCGGCCTTGTAGGCCTCGCCCTTGGCCTTGAAGAAGTCGACCGCGGCATCGCGCTCCATCACCGAGCGCTGCACCGGCACCTTCTCCTGCACGATCTTGCGCATTTCCGCTTCGATCGCCTCCAGGTCTTCCGGCGTGAACGGCCGTTCGAAGGCGAAGTCGTAATAGAAGCCGTTGTCGATCACCGGACCGATGGTGACCTGCGCCCTGGGAAACAGGCGCTGGGCCGCCTGGGCCAGCAGGTGCGCCGTCGAATGCCGGATGATCTCCAGCGCATCCTGGTGCTTTTCGGTAACGATCTCGAGCTGGATGTCTCGATCGATCTGCTTGCTCAGATCGACCAGCTGACCATCAATCTTGCCGGCCAGCGCGGCCTTGGCCAGACCCGGGCCAATCGAAGCGGCAACATCGCCCACCGACAGCGGCGCATCGAAGGCTCGCTGGGAACCATCAGGTAACGTGACATTGATCATGAGAGTACTCCTGAGAACTCGGGGTGCTGCCCCGTTGCCGTCCCAACCCCGGGCGGCGAAGTCAAAGTCACAGGCACAAAAAAAGGCGCCGAGCGCCTTTTCGCTACGGCCTGCGGGTTCGAGTTCAGATCCTGGTAGTCCTCATGTCCCACACTCCTGGTTCTTGCCAATCACTGCAGTTTGCCGCGTTCTTCGTGGTGGGCGCAACAGGGATCGAACCTGTGACCCCTACCATGTCAAGGTAGTGCTCTACCGCTGAGCTATGCGCCCGAAGAGCCGCGAAGGATAACTTGCGGGTTGGTGCAGTGCAATAGTGATTAGCCCGCATAAGTCACAAGTATTCGTTGCGAGGAAACGTATTCATGACTTGTGCGGGCTAGTGCTAGTAGCCAGTTCCAGTAGCCAGAGGGCGAACTTGCGGTTCCAGATTACCAGTCGGTGGGCTTGTAATCCTTCAGGAACTGCCCCCAGACGTGTTCGCCGGTATTGAAGCCGGCGATGATCGGGTCGACGATTCGGGCGGCGCCGTCGACGATGTCCAGCGGCGGGTGGAAGCGTTCCTCAATCACCTTGCGCGCGGCCAGTTCGGCCGGATCCTCATCGGTGACCCAGCCGGTGTCGACGCTGTTCATGTGGATGCCGTCGCCGTGGTAGTCCGCGGCCGAGGTGCGGGTCATCATGTTCAGCGCCGCCTTGGCCATGTTGGTATGCGGATGGCGGGTGGTCTTGAAGTTGCGGTAGAACTGCCCTTCCATCGCCGAGACATTGACAATGTGCTTGTCGCGCTCGGGGGTTCTGAGCATCAGCGGCTTCAACCGCGCGTTGATGATGAACGGCGCCACCGCGTTGACCAGCTGAACCTCGAGCAGCTCCACCGCCTGGACCTCGTTGAGGCGCAGGCGCCAAGAGTTCTGCTTGCGCAGATCGATCTGCTGCAAATCCTGATCCAGCCGACCTTGTGGAAAGAGATGCTGCTGACTGAGCAATTCATCGGCCAGCAGCGGCACCTGGGAAAGCTCGGCGGCACGACTGATGCCCGGCGCCGCTTCGCTTGCGCCGGCTCCGACCTGCGAAAGCGCGGTCGCATCGGCCACCAGATCGCTGCCGCGCAGACCCTCGTAGCTGCCGATCAGCTGGCGTACCTCGGGCGTCATCTGCGCCAGGGCGCGGGTCTCCCCTTCCATCATGTGGGCGTAAAAGGCCGGCGGGCGACGGACGGTCTGGCAGGCGTTGTTGATGATGAAGTCCAGGCGCTGGCAGCTGCCCAGCAAGGTCTGACAGAAGGCCTCGACGCTGGGCGTATGGCGCAGATCCAGGCCGTAGATATGCAAGCGATCTCGCCATTGTTCGAAGTCGGGCTCTTCGGCATAGCGCGCAGCCGAATCCCGCGGAAACCGCGTGGTCACGATCAGCTCGGCGCCGGCGCGCAGCAGCTTGATGCCGGCCTGATAGCCAATCTTGACCCGCCCTCCGGTCAATAGCGCGACCCGCCCGCGCAGGTCGGCCAGTTCGGTGCGCTTGTGGAAGTTGAACTCCGCGCACTCGGGACAGAGCTGATCGTAGAAGTGGTGGATCTGCGTGTACTTGCGCTTGCACACATAGCAATGCTGGCGCTCCAGCGACTCTCGAGGCTTCGCCGATCCATCGTCACCGGCGAAGTCATCAGTGGGTTTCTCCTCCGGCGGAAAGAAGTTGGGGGTGGTGAACACCGGCCGCCGGCGCAGCTCGCGGATCCCGGTCTGGTTGAGCAGCGCCTCATCTCTATCGACGATCTCGGCGATCCGTTCGCGCCGGCGGGCCTTCTGCTGACGTCGCCGTTCGGTGCGGTCGGGATGATGCAGGCGGCTGGCGGCCCGCTTCAGCCGCTTGCTCTCGGCCTCGGGTAGTTCATCGAGCAGGGCCAGGCGATCAGCCAGCTGCTCCAGCAGTTCGGTGGCGGCGCGAACGCGTTCGCGCAGCGCGGCGACTTTGTCGGGTTGGTCGGAGTTCATGGATTCGATCGGCAACAGGCGGCCGCGCGATAAGGTGGGCGCGGATGGTAGTGGTCTTCCGCGCCCAGCGCCAATTCGCCAGCGGAAGGATCAGTCCTGGCTGACTTGGTCCCCGGGAGCCACCGGATCGACCGGCAGCGTCGCAGCCGCGAGCGCCTGCTCGAAACCTTCCACGAACAACAGCTGACCCGGCACTGCCTCGATCCGCATCCGCTTCAGCAGCTTGCGCAGCCTGGGCTTGAGACCGGAAATCACCACCAGGGTGCCGCTGCGCTGCCAGTGACGGACAAAGCCATCCAGCGAGTGGGCGCCGCTGGCATCGATCAGCGGAACTGCGCTCATTCGCAAAATGAACACGCGTGGCGGATTGGGGAACAGTCGCGGGATATCGTCCAGCTGCGAGGCGGCGCCGAAGAACAGGGGCCCCTGGATCTGGAAGGCGACCACGTCCTCCGGCAAGCGATCTCGCTGGTCAAACTCGCCAAAGACGGCGTCATCGGTCGCATCGGCTTCGTTGCCGATCGCAGCCATCTCCACTGCCAACGCCATCCGGTGCATGAACAGGAAGGCGGCCATCACCAGACCAACCTCGATCGCCACCGTCAGATCCACCATGACCGTGAGTGCGAAGCTGACCAGCAGGACCAGCCGATCGCCCCGCGGGGCCCGCAGCAGATGGCGGAACTGCTCGTGCTCGCTCATGTTCCAGGCCACGATCACCAGCACCGCGGCGAGCGCGGCCAGCGGCACGTGTCCCAGCAGCGGCGCGATGGTGCTCATCCCCAGCAGCACGAACAGCGCGTGAAAGACCCCGGCGAGCGGGGTGACCGCGCCTGCGCGAACGTTGGTCGCGGTGCGCGCAATCGCGCCGGTCGCCGGTAGCCCGCCCAGCGCTGCGGATGCGGCGTTGGCTACGCCCTGGGCCAGCAACTCCGCATTGGGTCGATGTTTTTCGCCGATCATGCCGTCTGCCACCACCGCGGACATCAGCGATTCGATCCCGGCCAGAAAGGCGATGGTGAAAGCGGCGGGGAGCAGCTGCAGCATCCGCTCCAGGCTGATCGCAGGCAGCTGAAACACCGGCAAGGTCGCCGGCACCCCGCCAAAGCGTGTATTCAGCGTCTCCACCGGGATCGATGTCAGCGCGCTGATCAGCGCCGCAGTGCCCACCACTACCAGGAAGGCCGGCAGCCGAGGTGCGTATCGCCGCAGCAGGACGATCGCCGCAACGGCCGCGACCGCCAGCGCCAGGGTGGGTCCCTGTACGGTGGGCAAGCCCTGCGCCAGCGCCACCATCTTGGGACCGAATTCGGCCGGCAGCTGGTCGATATGGAGTCCAAGCAAATCCTTGATCTGACTGACAAAAATGATCACCGCAATGCCCGCGGTGAAGCCGGTGATCACCGGCTGCGGCATGTACTTCATCAGGCTGCCGACTCTGGCCACGCCGGCGACCAGCAGGATCAGCGCCGCCATCATCGTCGCCAGCAGCAGGCCCTCATAACCGTGTTGGTGGATCACCCCGAAGATCACCGGGATGAACGCTCCTGTGGGCCCGCCGATCTGCACCCGGCTGCCGCCCAGCGC
>JAGRJL010000026.1 GCA_020442775.1 Lysobacterales bacterium
GCGCTGGCAATCTGGCGATTGCCCTCGTCGAACATCACCCGCACACGTCCCCACTGGGTGCCGCAGAGCAGAATATCGCCCTTGCGCAGGGTGCCGCTGTGCACCAGCACGGTAGCCACCGGGCCCAGTCCCTTGTCCAGACTGGATTCGACCACGGTGCCTCTTGCCGCACCTTCCACCGGTGCCGACAGCTCCATCACTTCGGCCTGCAGCAGGATTGCTTCAAGGAGGTCGTCGATGCCCTGACCGGTCTTGGCGGACACCGGCACGAAAGCGACATCGCCGCCGTATTCCTCCGGGACCACCTCGTGCTGCAGCAAACCCTGCTTGACCCGCTCGGGATTGGCTTCCGAACGATCAATCTTGTTCATTGCCACGATCAACGGGACTCCCGCGGCCTTGGCGTGCTGAATTGCTTCGATGGTTTGCGGCATCACGCCGTCATCGGCTGCCACCACCAGAATGACAATGTCGGTGACCTTGGCGCCGCGTGCGCGCATCGAGGTGAATGCCGCGTGACCCGGCGTGTCCAGGAAGGAAATCACGCCCTTGCCGGTGTCGACATGGTAGGCGCCGATGTGCTGAGTGATTCCACCTGCTTCGCCGGATGCCACTCGGGTGCGGCGGATATGGTCCAGCAGCGAGGTCTTGCCGTGATCGACATGGCCCATGATGGTGACCACTGGCGGCCGGGGCTCGGCGGTGTTGGTGTTCTCACGGGCGCTCAGTTCGGCTTCCAGGTTTTTCTCGCCGGCCTGAATGACCGTGTGGCCCAGTTCCTCGGCTACCAGTGCCGCTGTGTCGTGATCGATGGTCTGGTTGATGTTGACCATCATCCCCATCTTCATCAGGGTCTTGATGACCTCACCGACCTTGACTGCCATCCGCTGCGCCAGATCGCCAACGATAATGGTCTCGCCGATTTCCACATCCCGCTTCACCGGGGCGGCGGGGCGCGAAAATCCATGCTCGCGACCGGAGCCTCTGGCGGCAACCTGACCCTTGCTCTTGTTCGGCTTGCGCTTGGCCCGACGGGCACCCTCTGACAGGTGCAATTCATTGCGCCCGCTGCCCATGCCGTCGTCTTCGACCCCATGCTTGCCCTTGCGCTTTTCTTCAGGACGATGCTTGCCGTGCGGCTTGGGATCGTCGTTGAAGCGCGGGGTGCGCTCCTTGACCTTGGGTTTGGCCTCGTGACCCCGCTTTTCTTCCTCGCGCTTGCGCTCTTCTTCTTCGGCCGCCCGGACGGCTTCCTCGGCAGCGACTCTGGCGGCCTCTTCTTCCGCAGCAATGCGCTCGGCTTCCTGTTCCGCCTGACGCTTTTCCTCTTCGGCCTGCTTGCGCTTCTCTTCGGCAGCGCGGAGTTCCTGTTCCTCCTGCTCCCGCCGCAGCTGTGATTCGTTCAGCAGGCGCTGCGCTTCCTCGCGCTCGGGATCGTTGTCGATCTGTTCTTGCACGGTGCTGCGCTTGATGTAGGTCTTGCGCTGGCGAACCTCGACGTTGATGGTCTTGGTGCCGCTGCCGCTGCGCCCGGAACCAGCGCCGGCGACAGTGATCTCACTGACCGTCTTGCGCTTGAGGGTAATCTGCGCCGGCCCGCGGGAAATCTGGCTCTCCTTCTTTCCGTGCGAGGCGCGCAGGTGCTCAAGCAGCTTGACCTTTTCGGCGTTGCTGACTTCCTGGTCGGCGCTCGAGAATTTGAGTCCGGCGTCGGACAACTGCTCCAGCAGTCGTTCAACGTCGACGCCGAGGACGCCTGCAAGTTGCTTGACGGTCACACCAGCCATGGATGCTCCTTGAATCTTTCGTTCTGTTACGTCGGCCAGGATTAGCTTGCGGAATCAGACTCGAACCAGGGCGCTCGGGCGGCCAGGATCAGCGCCGCCGCGCGCTCTTCAGTCATTCCGTCCAGGTCCAGCATCTCGTCCACTGCCAGCTCTGCCAGATCTTCCTGCGTGGTGACGCCACGCCCGGCCAGTGCGAAGGCGGTAGCCTCATCCATGCCCTCCAGCGCCAGCAGGTCCTCTGCCGGGCGGTTGGCCTCCAGTTCCTCTTCCGCTGCGATCATCTGCGTGAGCAGGGCATCGCGCGCACGGCTGCGCAGCTCCTCGACAATGTCTTCGTCAAACTCGCTGATCGAGAGCAACTCGGAGGCGGGCACGTAAGCAATTTCCTCGACCGAGCTGAAGCCTTCGTTGACCAGGATGCTGGCGATTTCCGTATCCACCTGCAGCTTTTCCATGAATGACTCACGGACCGCGTCTGCCTCGGACTCGCTCTTGGCGCGCGCCTGGTCGGCAGTCATCACATTGAGCTGCCAGCCGGTCAACTTGCTGGCCAGGCGGACATTCTGACCACCGCGACCAATGGCCTGGGCCAGCTTGTCTTCGGCCACCGCGATATCCATCGAGCGGCGCTCTTCATCAACCACGATCGACTGCACTTCTGCAGGCTGCATCGCGTTGATCACAAATTCTGCGGGCTTGTCGCTCCACATCACAATGTCCACGCGTTCGCCGTTGAGCTCGTTGGAAACGGCCTGGACGCGAGAGCCGCGCATGCCGATGCAGGCGCCGATGGGATCGGTCCGGGAATCATTGGCGCGCACGGCGATCTTGGCACGATCGCCAGGATCTCGCGCACAAGCCATGATTGTGACCAGTCCCTGTCCGACTTCGGGGACCTCGAGCTTGAACAGCTCCATCATGAATTCAGGCATCGTACGACCGACAAAGAGCTGCGGTCCGCGAACTTCGGCCCGAACGTCGTAGAGCAGACCGCGCAGACGATCGCCAGCCCGCACCGTCTCACGCGCAATCATGCGCTCCTTGGTGACAATGGCCTCTGCGTTACCGCCCAAATCGAGGTAGACGTTTCCGCGCTCTACACGCTTGACCAGGCCAGTGATCATCTCGCCGACCCGATCCTTGTACTGATCAACGATCTGCGCGCGTTCTGCTTCGCGCACTCGCTGTACGATCACCTGCTTGGCGGTCTGTGCGGCGATGCGACCAAAGTCCGGATTCTCGATGGGCTCTTCGATAAAGGCGCCCAACTCTATTCCCGGCTCCCTGGCCTGTGCGTCGGTCATCCGAATGACCTGCTCCTCGAACTCAACTTCAGCGTCGTCTTCCACCACTTCCCAGCGGCGAAAGGTCGAGTAACTTCCGTCCTTGCGATCAATCGCCACGCGCACCGCAATCTCGCCGCCGTGCTTGCGCTTGGCCGCTGAGGCGAGGGCGGCTTCCAGAGCCTCGAAGATCACATTGCGCGGCAGCACCTTTTCGTGAGCGACTGCGTCGACAACTAGCAACAACTCCTTGCTCATGCTTACCTCTTAGCGGAGCCGGGTTTACCGGGCTTATCAAATCGGGGAACCAAGCGGGCCTTATCGACCGCGTCGTAGGGCAACTCAACGCTGCCACCTTCAAATGCGATCGTCACCTGCGCGTCATCGGCGGCGGTGATCTCGCCTGTAAATCGCTTTCGGCCATCAATCGGCAGCGTCGTGGTCAGCTTTACCTGATGGCCGACGAAACGCTGAAAATGACTAGCCTTGAACAACGGCCGATCCAACCCGGGAGACGAAACCTCCAGTCGGTAGTTGCCCGGAATAGGGTCGTGCAGATCCAGAACGGCGCTGACTTCGTGACTCACCGTGGCGCAGTCATCGACTACCACCGGTCGCTCGGGGTGATCAATGTACAGACGCAACAGGCCACCGCCGCCACTCAGATTCAGCTCCAGACCCAAAAGCTCGAAGCCCAGCGGCGTTATCGCCTCACTTAGCAAGCTTTCAAGGTCGACTGGATTGCTGTTTGGCATTGCTGCGATGCGATTTCTCTAAGCCATAAACGAAAAAATGGGCCGTGGGCCCATTTCGCGATGTGCCGGCACTGCCCGACACTGCACGTCCTGTACCGATCCCCCAAAAACCAGCCTAATCAAGCGCTTGGCCTTCGGTGAGTCCTAACAAAAGGGCCTCTAGATGAGGCCCTGATGCTGAAGACTGGTAGCGGGGGCAGGATTT
>JAGRJL010000412.1 GCA_020442775.1 Lysobacterales bacterium
GCAGGATCGAGTTGCGCACGATGATTCCGGCCAGAGCGATCATGCCGATCATGCTGGTGGCGGTGAACTGGGCGCCCAGCAAGGCGTGGCCCGGCATCACCCCGATCACGGTCAGCGGGATCGGCGCCATGATGATCAGCGGGACCACGTAGCTGCGGAACTGCGCCACGATCAGCAGGTAGATCAGCACCATCCCGGCGGCATAGGCGATGCCCATGTCGCGAAAGGTCTGCCAGGTGATCTGCCATTCTCCATCCCACTTGATGGTGAAGGCCAGCGGATCGGCAGGGGCGCTGAAGAAGCGCTGCTCCAGCGGTACCCTGGCCTCAAGCTGGTCGACCTGAGCGACCAGCGAAAACATGCCGTACAGCGGTGAGTCCAGCGCGCCGGCCTCATCGGCCATCACATAAACCACCGGCAGCAGGTCCTTCTGCATCAGCACCGGCTCCCAGGCATCGCGGCGTACTTCCACCAGTTCCACCAGTGGAATCAGACGGCCATCTTGAGCCCGCACCTTCAGCGCCAGCAGTTCCTCGATTCGCGCCTGATCAGCCGCGGGCAGGCGCAGCCGCACTGGAATCGCCTTCTTCGCCGCAGCGTTGCGCAGATAGGTAGCATCGTAGCCGCCAACCGCGGCGGCGATGGTCTGGGCAATCGCCTGCTGGCTGACCCCCAGCCGCGCCGCGCGAATGCGATCGACCACCAGAGTTTCACGCTGGGCGCTGGCCTCAAGACTGGTGTCGATGTCCACCAGACCTTCGGTCTGTCGGGCGAGTTTCTCCAGGTCGCGGGCGATTTGCCGCACGGTGGCGGCGTCGGGCCCATAGACTTCAGCAAGCAGTGGCGCCAGCACCGGTGGGCCTGGCGGCACTTCAGCCACCTTTAGCGCGGCGCCGTAGCGCTCGGCCACCGCCTGCAGGGCCGGGCGCAATTGGCGAGCAATCTCGTGGCTCTTGCTCGAGCGCGCATGCTTGTCGACCAGATTGACCTGCAGATCGCCGAGGTTGGCGCCCTGACGCAGGTAATACTGACGGACCAGACCATTGAAGTTGACCGGCGCAGAGATGCCCGCGTAGCCCTGCACATCGGCGACCTCTGGGCGCTGACGTACGACCTCGGCCAGTTCTACAAGCAGCGCATTGGTGCGCTCCAGCGGGCTCCCTTCGGGCATATCCACCACCACCTGCAGCTCCGACTTGTTGTCAAAGGGCAGCATCTTCAGGACCACCCATTGGACGACGGTGAGCCCGATCGAAAGCATCACCGCCGCGCCGATGATGGCAAAGAGCAGCCCGCGCCGTCTGCCGCCGCGGGTCGGATGCAGCAGCGGGCGCATCAGCCTGTCGAAGATCCGATGCAGTCGACCCGCCGCGCCGCCGTGTGCATGCCCGTCTTGCGCAGTGCGCGCGTAGTGCCGCGAGAGCAGCTTGACCGCCAGCCACGGGGTCACGGTCAGCGCTATCAGCAGTGACAGCAGCATGCCGACTGAGGCGTTGATCGGAATCGGTCGCATGTAGGGGCCCATCAGCCCGCTCACGAAGGCCATCGGCAGCAGCGCGGCGATCACCGTGAAGGTGGCCAGGATGGTCGGGCCGCCGATCTCGTCCACCGCGGCGGGCAGCGCTTCGCGCAGCGACTTGCCGCCCAGGCTCATGTGCCGGTGAATGTTCTCCACCACCACAATGGCGTCATCGACCAGGATGCCG
>JAGRJL010000413.1 GCA_020442775.1 Lysobacterales bacterium
AGACCGCCGTTGTCGGTTTCCGGCAAGAAGCTTGAGCCCACCGACTGGGTTGCGATCATCGCGAAGGCACCAAAAAAGGCGCCAAAGGCCAGCAGCCACATCGAGATGCGGTGGTGCAGCGCCCAGGCGATCACCTTGGAGTAGCCTTCGGACTGCCGATCAAACCAGTTGTTGAAGCGCTCCAGCTGACGCCCGATCAGCCCGCGTCGGGCATTCTTTTCCTGCTCATGGTCGCCCCAGTAGGCCGACAGCATCGGGTCCAGGCTGAAGGCGACGAACAGCGAGACCAGCACCGAGGCAGCGACGGTCAGGCCGAAGGGCTTGAACCACTGGCCCGGCATGCCGTCCATGAAGGCCACCGGCACGAACACCGCGATGATGGCCAGGGTGGTTGCGGTGACCGCCAGACCGATTTCGGCGGTGCCCTCGCGCGAGGCGGTCAGCATGTCCTTGCCCATCTCCATGTGCCGCACGATGTTCTCGCGCACCACGATGGCGTCGTCGATCAGCACGCCGATGGCCAGACTCAGGCCCAGCAGCGACATGAAGTTCAGGGTGAAACCAAAGGCCCAGACCGCGATAAAGGCGGCCAGCACCGAGGTGGGCAGGGCCAGCGCGGTGATTACCGTCGAGCGCCAGGAGTTGAGGAACAGGAACACGGTCAGAATGGTCAGCAGCGCGCCCAGCGACAGCGCCTCGATCACGTTGTTCAGCGACGAGCGCACCGAGTCGCCGTCGTTGAACACAATCTGCAGATCCACCCCTTCGGGCAATTCGGTCTCCAGCTGAGTCAAGCGCTGCTGGACCTGATCGGCCACGGTCACGGTGCTAGCTTCGCGTGACTTGGTGACTTCGATGCCGATCGAGGCCTGGCCGTTGAGCAGCGAATAGCTGCGCTGCTGGGCATGACCGTCTTCCACCCGGGCAACCTGACCCAGGCGCACGGTGGCTTCGCCCTGACGCTTGACGATGACCTTCTCGAAATCGGCGACATCCTTCAGCCGGCCCAGCAGGCGGATGCTCTGCTCGCCCATGCCTTCTTCCACATGTCCGACCGGCGCGGCCAGATTCTGCTGGCGCAGGGCCTGGACCACGTCGGTGACCGAGACGTTGGCCTCGCGCATCGCGCTACTGCGCAGATAAACGGTCATCTCGCGGATCTGCTCGCCTTCCAGCTCCACCAGCGCCACCCCGGGCACCGTGCGCAGGTCGCGCGCGATCACCTGTTCGCCCAGGCGCGAGAGCTCCATCGCCGACAGAGTCTGGCTGGACATCGCGATATTCATGATCGGGCGCGCAGAAGGGTCGACCCGACGCAGGAAAGGCTCCTTCATTTCGGTCGGCAGCTTGTCACGCACGCTGGCGATGGAGTCGCGAATCTCCTGCGCGGCCTCGATCAGGTTCTTGTCGAACTCAAAAAACACCACGATGGTGGCGCTGCTGTCGCGGGCGTAGGAGCGGATGTCGCGAATTCCGGAGATCGACGACATCGCATCCTCGATCCGGTTGAGCACTTCCCGCTCCACGGTTTCCGGTGAGGCGCCGGGGTAGGGCACGGTCACCACCAACACCGGCGGCTGCACATCCGGGGTCTGGTTGGTGCGCAGATTGGTCAGGGCAAAATAGCCGAAGACCATCAGCGCCAGGGTGATCACCACGGTGACCACCGGTCGCTTGATACTGAATTCGGATAAGAACATGGCTTGCGTCCTCTATCGGTGCCGGGCGCGACTATTCGCCGCTGGCCGCGACCACCACCTGGGGGGCGGCCGATTGTTCGATCTGGGCGGCGCCACCGTCGGCCAGCGCGCCCATCGGGTGACGCAGGATCTGGTCACCGGCGCTCAGGCCCTGGGCGATTTCGATCTTGCCCAGGCGCGGATCGCGCTCACCGAGCTGGACCGCTACGCGCAGGGTGCGGCCCTGCTTGAACTGCCAGACAAAGGCGGCGTCGCCGTCGCGCACCAGAGCCGATTCCGGCAGCATGATCGCGTCCCGGCTGGCGGCCTCGATGCGGCCCTCGGCATACAGCCCGGCCACTTCCGGGGCGCCGCTTTCGGGCAGTGAAACCAGCACCTGCACCTGACGGGTGGCTTCGTTGGCCACCGGATTCAGCCGCTGCACATGACCCTCAAAGGTCTGCCCGGGATAGCCGTTGACGCGGAACTGCACTGCCGCGCCGGGCTTGACCCGGCCGACCTGGTCGGCGGCGATCATTCCTTCAAAGCGCATGCTGGTCACGTCCAGCACGCTGAGCAGCTGCATGCCCAGCTGCGCGGTATCTCCCGCCGAGACGGTGCGCGCGCCGATGACGCCGTCAAAGGGGGCGCGTACTTCGGTCTTCTCCAGCTGCTGTCGGGCGTCCACCACCCGGGCGCGGGCCGAGGCCAGCTCGGACTGCGACTGGTTGCGCTTGGCTTCGGCGCCTTCCACGGTCTCGGCGGCGACCAGTCCCTTGCTGACTAACTGCTGCATCCGCTGGTACTGACGCTCGGCCTGATCCAGCGCCAGCTTGGCGGCACGCTCGGATTCCTGCGCCGACAGCAGCTGGCCGCGGATGGTGGTCGGGTCCAGCCGCACCAGGACCTCGCCCTTGTTGACGATGTCGCCGTTGTCCTTCAGCACCGCCAGCACCACGCCAGCGACCTCGGCGCGCAGTTCGGCCTTCAGCTCCGGCTGCAGCGAGCCGGAGATGACCGGGCCTTCGCTCAGCGATTCCTGACTGGCGTTCAGCAGGTCGGCCGGAACCAGGAGAATCGGAGCGGGTTCAGCGGCGACATCCGGGGCTGAGTGACCAGCACCACAGCCAGTCACCAGGGCGGCGGTCAGACTTATCACCAACAGTTGCGTGCGCATGGCGTTGCTCTCTTTGCTCGAAATTGGAGGCAAACCGTCCCTGGCACACCGGGAATCCGGTGCGACCTCAGCAAAGCGATTTGCGATGGTGCCTATGAAGCAACAATCACAATTTCTGAACATGTGCCGTTCGGCCTGTCCCGTGAGGCAGTTCATCTGGCGTTTTGTTTCAGGGCTCAGGGCTCAGGGCCCAGGGCCCAGGGCTCAGGGCTCAGGGCTGAGGGCCCAGGGCCCAGGGCTCAGGGCCCAGGGCTCAGGGCTCAGGGCAGAGGGCCCAGGGCTCAGGGCTCAGGGTAGAGGGCCCAGGGCTCAGGGCTCAGGGCTCGTGACCGATGCGCACGCCAGATGCAGCCCAACATTGGGGCCAGGGTGACCCGCGCCCCAACGCGCTTGCTGAAGCAATCCGCAGACATATCGGGCTCCAATCCGCTTCCAGACATCCAGGCCAACGTGCTCTCGCTCATCCCGGGGCCCTGCGCCCGGGGCCCTGGGCCCTGAGCCCTCAGCCCTCCTCGGCATGCCACAATGCCAAGCTCTCGCCCCACTCCCACACGCAACATGTCGATCGTCCTCACCGAATTCGCCATCCGTCGCCTGTTTCCCGTCAAGCCCAAGCGCAACACCATCCAGGACTGCAGCGCGGCGGATTTTGAGCGGCATCTCAATGAGGTCGCGCCGCTGAAGGTGCTCGACGGTTACGCGCCCTTTTGCAAGCTGCACGTGCACCGGAACTGGACCTCAACCCGCTGCCTGACGGTGCCCATCAGCGATCAAAATCGGCACCTGCTGTGCTCGGATTACGAGGCCCGCACCGATCAGGAGCTGCCGGTGCTGGTGCGCTGGTTCGAAGGGGTGGAGCCGCCGGTGGCGAATTATCTGATCGTGATCCTCTACGACCGCGAGCAGTTGGCCAAAGAGCACACCGAAATCGAGGCGGACTGGGGCGTGGTGGGCTGCATGTATACCGCCGAGCCTGAAGAGACGCCGATGGCGCCGATCACCATGCTGCGCAATGCACTGGGCGTTGAAGAGGGCGGTTCAGGGGTGCCCCTGGACCGGGAGGCCTATGCTCGCAGCGCGGCGTTTTGGCGTGAGAACGCCAACTGGCGCGGCTAGCGCGAGGCCGGTTGATGGCTGTCTGAAGATCGCGTGGTCAACCGCGTGCGCAGCGGAATTCTGGCGCGATAGCACGATGGCATCCCGTCGACCCGGTGTATCCCCCAGCAAGCCCTTCCCAGGGCCCGGCGTGCGGTCGATCCCAACTCAACCGGATCTGAACGCAGTACGGCCACTGACCGCAGGCGTCCATCGGCTGAAATCGTCGCTTCGACCAGCATTTCCCCTTCAGGCGGACGACCGTGCCGTACACCATCAACCGGAATTTGGCAGTTGATCTTGAACGTCGGGGGATCTTCCAGCAGTGGACAGGCTTGATCCTCGGTGGCCAACTGGCCGAGGGAAAGGACTATCGCGATCAGCGCAAGTAGCGACACTGCTGCCATTCCGTCGATGAATGAGGGTACCAGCGTGATCGAGTGCAGCGACCGCAAGTCGTTTCTCGCCGGTATCGCTACACTACTGTCCCCATGCTGCATTTTCGCCAAATGACGCTGATCCCGGTCCTGCTGTTGCTCCCTTCAGTTGCGATCGGACAATCGCTGCAAGTGTTGGACATCTCCCAGGCGAGCAAGGCTGAGGTCAGGTCGCTGACTCAGACCGGCGGTGGCTGGTGGCTGGAGATGGGCAAGCAGATGGTGCTGTGGGAGGCCGAAGCTGGTCGCGCCCTGTCGATGCCGGTCCTGGCCAGCTATGCGGCGGTCGATCCTGCGGAGCTGTTGCTGCGCGCCCGTGGCTGCAGCGATCACGCGGCGGAGGCGGGCGAGTTGCTGGCGCGCGGCGGTCGCTGGGAGCTGCGCCGGGTACCGCTGGATCAGCAGCAGGCGCTGCGCCTGCTCGATACCCATGCCTGGCAACCAGTGCCGCGCAACGCGCAGATTGCGCGCCAGTATCGGCTGGACCGACCGCAGGTGGGGTTCGCCGCTGATCCGGCTGTGCAGGCAGTCGTCGACCGGGTTGACTCGGTTCGCTGGTTTGGCGATCTGAGCACTCTGGCCGATTGGGATCGCTCCAGCTACGGCACTACCGAGCTGGCGGCCGCGCGCGACTGGATCGCCGCGCAGTTCAGCGGATTGGGGCTGACGGTCCAGCTGCAGCCGTTCTCGATGAACGCGCCGGGCGGCGGCACGATTTCTCGCGACAACGTGATCGGGTCCTGGGTCGGGAGCAGCGAGCCGGATCGCTGGCTGATCGTCGGTGCACATTACGACTCCCGCAACGCCAGCAGCAGCTCGACCACCAACACGCCCGGTGCCGAGGACAACGCCAGCGGATGTGCCGGCGTGGTGGAGCTGGCGCGGGCGCTGTTGCCCTCGGCACCCCGGCGCAGTCTGATGTTCATCTGCTATGCCGGCGAAGAGCAGGGGTTGATCGGCAGCCAGGCCCACGTGCAGTCGCTGATTCCCGGCGGTCAGCTGAGCACCATCGACGCGGTGGTGATCATGGACATGATCGGCTACTCGGCCGATGCCAATTTGGAGGCGCTGTACGAAAGCAATGCCAGCAATCTCGGTTACCTGATGCAGTTCGGCGCGGCGGCGGCGACCTATGTCCCCGCGCTTTCGGTGGTCACCAGCACCAATCCCTTCGGCTCCGACCACGTGCCCTACCTCAATGCCGGGGTGCAGACGGTGCTGGCGATCGAGAATGACTGGGACATCTATCCGCACTATCACCGCAGCAGCGACCTGCCGACCAACATGGGGCCAAACGCACTGGCGATGGGTTCGGCGATCTTGAAGACCAATGCGGCGGTGATCGCCGAGATCGCGGGTGTTGAACTGCCGGCCCTGTTCGCCGATGGTTTTGAGTAGCGGCGTGTCCGCCGGCGGAAGGTCGGATGGGAACGCTGAAGCCGAGCGGATGCGCCCTGCCGGTCCGACAGCAACGGTTGACAAGGTGATCGCGCTGGCGTCGAAGGCGGACACCGGGTTGCGCTCAAACCCGCCAATACCAGGGTGCCGCCACCAAGACCCCGCTCAATCCCACCAGCAGGTAGCTGTTGTAGACCACCATCGGCAGCAGCATCAGACACAGCCCGCAAACCATCGGCATGATCGCGGCCTGCTTTTTGCCGTACATGAAATAGCCCAGGCCAATGGCGCCAAACAGAACGCCCCAGAGCAGCAGCGCGGTACTCATGGCAATCGGTCTCCTGATCACTCGATTCGGGCCGACGACGGCGGGCCGATACGCAACAAGATTTTGACCGAGCGCGAACCGGTTGGTTCAATGCGGCGAACTCGGCGGGTGGGGCTTTAGTCAAAGCCTCGCAGCGGCGGTCCTTTCGCGTCTCGCTGAATCCAGTTCGAACTGGCATAGCGGCTGCTGCCGCAGGTGGCGTGAAGTGTGTAGGCATGACGCGATCGGTCGGAGCGATTCGGCGCGCTGTAGTGCGGCAGCAGACCATGAAAGCAGACCAGGGTCCCGGCAGCCACCGGTAGCGGAAGCGCCGTACTCTGATCCGGCCACGGAGTGGCATCGAGCTTGCGCATGCTGATCTGGTCGCCGACCCGTTCGAAGCGCTCGCGCAGCGGGCCGCGGTGGCCGCCTGGTTGCACCCACAGGCAACCGTTCTCCTCGGTCGCGTCCTCCAGCGCGAACCAGAACGTAGTCACGCTGATCGGGTCGCTGTGGAAAAAGGTGGCGTCCTGATGCCAGCCTACCTCGCCACCGATACCGGGCTGCTTGAAGATGTACATCGATTGCCACAGCTGCGGCGCGATCAGCCCCAGGTCGGCCGCCACCGCGGCCAGTTCGGGACCGCGCGAAAAGCGGTCGAAGACCGGATCCAGGTCGTGCATCGCGTGGCCAATCTTGTTGATCGACAGATGCTTGGACTGGCCCAACCGGCCATCGACGGTGAACGCGGCCTCTTCGAAGAAGCAGCGGATCTGGTTGGCTGAATCCAGAAAGTAGCGATCGATCAGGCGCACCTGGTCATTGGTGGTGAACACGCTGCGGGTGCTTTCGGGGTCGAAGGCCTCGACCAGTTCGTTGGCTCGTTGCCGCAAGTCTTCGATCTGTCCGGCTGACTTGAAGCGCTTCAGGACCAGGAAGCCCTGAGTTTCGAACTGTGCCTTCTGGGTGCTGCTGAGCATGTCCTGATCGTGCCTGAGTGGGCGAATTCGAGTTTTTCGCGCCGGAAAGTGCTCGATCCGGTGCGGTCTCACCGGGCAAGGCCCGAGCGGCTGCGAACGTCGATGTTCGGGCCAGGTGCGACATTTGCCCTCCTCGCTGCACCCCTTTGATCACTGGACTGACAGGGGGTGATGGCGTGAACAAGCAAAACGTGAGCGGACTGGCTTCGCGATTCTATCGAACTGCGGCGTTAATGCGCCGGGCGCTGGCCGTCTCGGCCTGTGGTTTGTTGCTCTGGCTGCTGACATCAGCCACGGCGACGGCGGCCGAGATCGTGGGCAACACGTCGATCCTCAGCCAGGCGCACGCCGACGGCATTGAGCAGCGCATTGGCCAATGCGGGGTGTACATGACCCTGCGCTACCGCAGCGATGTGGATGGGGAGGACTCAACGACCTTCCACAGTCTGATCGACGGGATCACGCGAACGCTGACCGTCTATCGAGTCACCTCGCCGGTCAATGCACTGGTCTCGGGCTATGTGGATACGCCGTGGACCTCAAACACCGGTTACACCATCGTGCCGGTGGCGAGTTCGAATGCCTTTATCACTCGCCTGGACACGATGACCCATGCGGGGCCGGTGTATCAGTATCAGAAGTTCAATCGCTTTAACTACGGGCCGACCTTTGGCGGTGGGCATGACATCTTTGTCAACGAGACCATGGATGCCGGCTACATGTACTCGCACACCTATCCCTTCGCCGGCAACACCAATCTGCTGGGATTCCTCGGATACGTGCCCGGCGGTCCTTCCGGCACCGCTACACAAGTCACCTTTGACCGCATCGAGACCTTTGAGGTCACCGACAACCCGACCGGCACTTTCGAACTGAACTACGCTGCCGGCCCCTTTGGCAGCGTCAGCGGCAACACTGCCCAGGTGGTGCCTTGCTCAGGCAGCGGAACGCCGGTCACCGCGATTCCGGGCCCCAACGCGACTTTCGTCCAGTGGAGCGACGGGGTCACCGACAACCCCCGGACCGATACCAACGTGGTGAGCAGCGTCAATGTCACTGCTGAGTTCGAGATCCAGACCTTTACGCTCAGCTATGCCGCGGGGCCTGACGGCACCATCAGCGGGACCACGCCGCAAACCGTCGCCTACGGCTTCGACGGTTCGCCTGTCACCGCCGTGCCAGACGCCAACCATCACTTCGTGCAATGGAGTGATGGGGTGCTGACCGCGACGCGGACCGACACCAATGTGATGGCGAACTTGAGCGTGAGCGCGCAGTTCGCGATTGACACCTACACGCTGAGCTACACCGCGGGTGCGAATGGCTCGATCAGCGGCAGCTCGATGCAGACGGTTGATCACGGTTCCGACGGCTCAGCCGTGACGGCGGTACCAGACGCAAACCATCATTTCGTCCAGTGGAGTGATGGCGTGCTGAGCGCGACGCGGACCGACACCAATGTGATGGCGAACTTGAGCGTGACCGCGCAGTTCGCCATCGACACCTACACGCTGAGCTATGCCGCGGGTGCCAATGGATCGATCAGCGGGATCTCGCCGCAGACCGTCGATCATGGTTCGGACGGTTCAGCGGTCACCGCGATACCCGACGCGAACCATCACTTCGTGCAGTGGAG
>JAGRJL010000414.1 GCA_020442775.1 Lysobacterales bacterium
ACGACAACTTCCGCCTGATGGGCTTTGGGCACCGGGTCTACAAGAACTTCGATCCGCGCGCCAAGATCATCAGCAAGATGACCCATGAGGTGCTGAACAAGCTGGGCATTCACGACCCGCTGCTGGAAGTGGCGATGGCGCTGGAGGAAGTCGCGCTCAAGGACGATTATTTCGTCGAGCGCAAGCTCTATCCAAACGTCGATTTCTACTCTGGAATCATCTACAAGGCGCTCAATATCCCGGTCGAGATGTTCACCGTGATGTTCGCCCTGGGTCGAACCGCCGGTTGGATCGCGCACTGGCTGGAGCAGAACGCCGAAGGCAACGTCAAGATCGGTCGCCCGCGACAGATCTACACCGGACCGGACCAGCGGGTCTATGTGCCGATGAGTGCGCGCAGCTAAGGCTGTGTCGCAGGCGGTGGAAGGTTGAAGGCGCCGTCAAGCGGCGCCGCGCGACGCGTTCAGAGCGGCGAAAGGGTGTCGCCGGCTGCCTGAGCCATGCGTCCAGTACCCTTCAATGATCCGGCGCAGTTTGTTGCGGGACTGGCAGCGCCTGTTGGTTGTTGACGACCAGCCACCGCATTGCGCAGCAAGGTCGATGCCAGCTGTCTTGATTTGGTTGATCAGCCAGGCGAGCGAACGTCGGCCGCGAGGCCCGCTACTGTATCGACCTTTGTGATCCAAACAGTTTGTCCGTCGGCAAGCAGCGGCAGGCGCTCGGCGCGCCTGGGAAGTACGTTGATTTGCGCATCGATACCGGGGGTGCCGATGACAAAGGCCGGCGCAATCCATTCCGCGCCGCCGTCGCGGTCTTGCCAGCGCTGCTGGGTGGCCTGGTAGGGCAGGCCGCGGTCCATCAGCAGCCGCACGATAGCCTCGGGCTCATCTTCGAAGATCACCAGATTCAGCTGCGCTCCCGCTGCCGCCAGGCCAATGGCAGGCAGTCCCAGCACGTACAATTGCTGGTCCGTAAACAACTCCGAAACCGCAGCGCAGGTCTGCTGTGTTGCTCGCAGTCGCTGCTGATAGGCGTCTCCGCCGAACAGTTCGACTTCGACCTTAAGCGCATGGCGCAGCGCGTCGGTGTGGCTGCCGAGCCGGTAGTCGCGCAAGCCGTGTCTGCGCGAATGCTCACGCCACGCGTGCTCCAGCGGCAGGTCGTCACGGATGACTGCCCTGGC
>JAGRJL010000415.1 GCA_020442775.1 Lysobacterales bacterium
GCGTATGCGCGACTGCGCAGTTCGCTGATGATCAGGCGCAACACTTCGGAATCGGCAAACGACAGCTGCGCTCGATGATTGGCCAGACGAAAGGCCAGAGCCGGATCCTGCTGTCCAGCGCGCTCATTCCGCAGCAAATAATATTGCCCTTTCACGTGAATGATATTCGGACGCTGACGGATCGCACAGGACTCGTTTGCATAGTGGGCATTGACCTGATCCAGCAGCTGCCTGGCCGGCAGCCCGCTTTCGGCATAGAGGATCTTGAACGGGCAGTCTCGATGTAGCCATGCCCCAGCTCGATCCGGGCTGCCTGCCTGCGCCACCGCATCGCGCGTCGCCTCCGCGAGCGATCGCAGCGCGGGCGACAGTGCTGCGCTCAGCGCGCTGCAGACATGCACGGTCCCTACCCAGTGCTGTGGCGACGAATCGACCTCAGCGCTCGCAACATGGATATCGATCACTTCGGCCTGATCGGGACCGGGCGAGTTCAGTCGCACCCGGCAGTGCTCATCGAGATTACGGCTGAGAAACTCGGCATAGGCGAGTGCCGGGGCGGAGAGCGCAATCACTGTCCTGGGCTTGTTCACCTGATCTGTCCCGACCTCTAAATCACTTCCAACGCCGTCGCTGTTGAGCATGTTCCTTTCCTTGTCAATCGCTGCTGGGGAGCGCGCTTGGTCGGGACTTTATTCACTCTAAGCCCGCCTCCACCCCTGCCCCAATGCTGAAAGTCACAAGCCACATTAATCGGATCACTCATGGATTGACTTCGCACTTTTTAGCTAGCCGAGGCCACTTGGTCACAGGCTGGTATGGGGTTTGAAATCACGCAAGCCCCGGCGCGTGGTCTGCGCCCAGCCGTTCAGCCAGACGCAACTGTTGCCGCCTGCACCCGGACCACTTTGACAGTCACCGATTGCAGATCAATGACCTGCCGTTCCATGGGTCTAGCGCTGAGCGGTGCGCCGCGGGACTCGCGGGCCGATGACTTCGGGCGCAGCCGAACTACTCGAAGCTGTCGGCCAGGAAGCGATCCAGGCTGCCGAACAGCGAGAACCGAATGGCTTCACTGACTGCCAGTTGATTGGGCGCGCTGGGGTCGACCACGTAGTAGCGCCCGTAGAGCGTTTGCCCGCTACCTGCGGGCACGGCGCTGAGATCTACCTGAGCGGAAAGATAGCCGTTGCTGAAGCCGACCATGGGCACCGCAACTGCGCTGTAGCTGGCGAATTCGGCAACCGGCACAGTGGCCTGCACCCCAGGGTCGCTGTAGCTTAAGACCAGGGTTGCCTGGGCACCTACCGCCACCTCACTGAGGGCGATGGTGAAGTTCTGATTGCCGACATGAGGCGGCTCCAGCGCGCTGATCCGGGGCACACCAAGGCCACCGCCGGATCCAGCGCCCAGCAGTTCAGGCACCCGATCGCTTTCGCTGTACAGCGTGGGCCGATCGTAGGGCGGCTGCTCGGCCAAAATCCGCGGATCAGTCAGTGCACCGGTAAGGTAGGCGAGCAGGTCGGCACGCTCGGTGTCGTTGAGAAACAGCGCCCCGATCAACCCGTCCTTGTTGGGTGCATCGAAGTCGCCGCCGCGCTTGTAGAAGGACAGGACCTCGTCCAGCGTGGCGAGCCCTCCGTTGTGCATGAACGGCCCGCGCAGGGCCACGTTGCGCAGGCTGGGGACCCGGAAAGCACCGCGATGATTGGCATTGCCGGTTTGATTGAAGCGCCCCAGATCCTCGTCCACCGGGCGCACCCCGATGTAGCGGAAGCTGTTGTCTGCGTGGCGCGCACCGGCATGGCAGAGCTGGCAGCGCAAGCGCTGGAACTGCAGGCGCCCCTCCAGTTCCTGCGCGGTCAAGGTCGGGGTCCCCTGCGACTCCAGATCCCACGGGACCACGGTCTTGCTCAGCTCACGCTGATAGCTGGCCAGCGCAAAGGCAATTCGCGCCTCGGTGACTTCCGGAGTCCCGAAAGTCTCGGCAAACAGCGCCGGATAACCGCGCTGGCCGATGAAGGTGGCCAGTTCCGGCGGCAGATCAGTGGCCAGCGCCAGCGGAATCACCCCGACGATGCGTTCGGCCGCGTGTTCCATCAGATTGCCGGCATGCCCCATCTCGGCGGTGTTGACCAGCGGCTGCAGCGACTGGATCTCCAGCGCGCCGCCGGAGGGAATAAGGGTTTGCCCCGTGTCGGGATCGACAAAGGCGCCCTCGGCACGGCCGTCCCAGAACAGCCGCGGGGCGAAGGCGGCGTCGTAGACGCTGGGCGCCAGGCGTCCACCCACCTGCGGCTGCAGCGCAAAATAGGGTGCCGGGCGCAGGTTTCCGCCCTGGTCGTGCGCTACCACGCCGGCCGATCCGTGGATATCGTCCCGGGTGCCGAATTGCTCGTCGGGCCCCGGATGCACCGAAGCCGGCCCGGCAAGCGCGGTGCGCGGATCCGATCCGCCGGCCTGATTGCGGTGGCAGGTGCCACAGGCCACGGTGCCGGTCAGCGACAGCTGCTCTTCCCAGAACAGCGCCTTGCCCAACAGCACCTTCTCTGCGGTCATCGGATTTTGCGGCGGCACTGGCGGCGGCCCCAGCTGCGCCTGAGCCGGCAGCGCGAATGCGAAAAGCATCCACCCGAACAGGGCACCACGGCCGAGGCAGCGAAAGTGGGAAAGCGCGCGCATCAGATCAGTTTAGCTTGGGGTGCAGCGGCCGGTGTGAAAAATTCGCACCACTGGCCGGTGGTCGCTCGGTCGGGCCTCAGCGCGTTCTTGCGTGCGCGCACCACATGCGTTCTGCTTGCACATCGACTGGATACCGAGAATTTTCGATGAGTGCGCCGCTGCCAATCGTTGCCGTATTGATCGGCCTCGCCGGGTTGACCGGTTCCGCAGCCGGCGCCGAGCAAGCGGGCAAGATCTGCCGAGTAATCGTCGAGGATCCGCAATCGGGAGACCATGAGTTCACCTTCAGCGTCAGCGAGCTGACCGCCGAAAGCACCTTCAGGCTGCCTGCGCAAGCACCCGAAAACACCGGTGCGGTGCTGTGTCGCCGCGCCAACCTGATCCCCGCGGCCAACGACTACAAGGTCCTGCTGGCCGGCTACCCCTTTGCCATTGCCGACCCCCGCGGACAAGTGCTTTGGCTGATGCTGGACGATGGCCAGGTGATGGTGGAATACCCTCAGGGCGCGCTGAGCAGGGAAGAGGAACAGCAGCTACAGAACTGGACCAACGAGGTTCAGCGCCACTTTCAGACCAGCCCATGATCAACGCTCGCGTGCCTGAAGCCGGCTGGCCCGGCGCGCTGGTGCAAAAAGGCGTACTGCTGATTCTGGTCGCGCTGGCAGCGGTCGGTTGCGCCAGCAACCGTCAGCCGTTGCCGACGCCCGTGCTGATGGTGGGCACCGTCGAACGTCCGAATCCGACCGACTGGGTGTTCAACCACTGCGAATATGTGCAGCCAGTGCTGATGCAGGTTCGTTCAGATCAATGCCTTGCCCACGGCGGCGAGTTGCACGACAGCACACTCACAAACGCACAACCGGTCGGCAATTGGTCATTGGGCAGAACCATGCGGATCGCCTTTCCCGGCCACGGCTATGTGTCCGAATACCGGAAACGGCACTACCTGATCCTGCAGCCCTCAACGCCCGACTTTCTGGAAGCGACCGGGATTCCTTACATCGCCACTGAGTTCGACAACTATGACGTGACCGGGCGCTGCTTGTACGAGCGAAGTTGGGGACATGTGGACAACCGCTATTGTCCAGATCTCAGCTTCCATGATCGATACAGGGATTAATGTCTGCCGGTTGCACAGTTCCTGGATCATTACTTGCCGCAGGTGCCGCCGCGAGGGGCCCGCGATCATGCCGGCTCCGAGCGCGCAGAGCGGCGGTAGCCGGCTGCCGTGCCTCGCTCCGGATTGCGTGATCGACGCAAATGGTGTCAGCTGGCGGCCCCTCGAACTTTCTAGCATCCATGAACTGTTTCTCCCATCAGGATTCGCCTGCAATCGGAATTTGCAAGGCCTGTCAAAAGGCGGTTTGCGCGAGCTGCACAATCGATACCGGCCGCGGACTGGCCTGCTCCGATGACTGCCGCGAGGAAGTTCTGGCGCTCAATCTGATGACCGACCGGGGCAAGCGGATCTACGGCATCGGCCAGTCATCACGGCTGCCACCCACCGGGGTATTGCTGTTCGCCTTTTTCGGGCTGATTTTCAGCGCCGACAGCCTCTACCGGTANNCTGAGTCAGGGTTCCTTCAATCTGATCTCGATATCGATGGGCATCGGATTTCTGGCCTTTGCCGCGGTCAGCTACATGCGGACCCGCAACCTGAACCTGAATTGTTGACCCTCGCCTGATCCGCTGCGGATCGCTACTCGCCTCGCGCCCGCAGCACCACCGCGTGCCGCTCAGAACTTGTCGGGCCGTAGCACCCGCACGT
>JAGRJL010000416.1 GCA_020442775.1 Lysobacterales bacterium
TCGGCTCGGTGGACGGCGACTCGCCCGCCGCCATGCGTTACACCGAGGTGCGCCTGTCCAAGCTCGCCCACGAGCTGATTCGCGATCTGGACAAGCAGACCGTCGACTTCGTTCCCAACTACGACGGCACCCTGAACGAGCCCTCGGTGATGCCCACCGTGGTGCCCAATCTGCTGGTTAACGGGTCGGCCGGTATTGCGGTCGGCATGGCCACCAATATCCCGCCGCATGCGCTGGGCGAGGTGGTGGACGCGCTGATCGCGCTGATCAACGACCCGGAGATCGACGTGCCGGGGCTGATGGAGCATCTGCCGGGACCGGATTTCCCGACCGCGGGCGTGATCAACGGCTCGGCCGGCATTGTCGAGGCTTATCACACCGGCCGCGGGCGGATTCTGCTGCGCGGCAAGGTGGAAGTGGAGAATGACGGTCAGCGCGACATTCTGGTCGTTACCGAACTGCCCTATCAGGTCAACAAGGCTCGCTGGATCAAGCACATAGCGGATCTTGTTAAGAACAAGGATATCGAAGGCATTGCCTCCGACGGTCTCCGCGACGAGTCCGACAAGGACGGCATGCGGGTGGTGATCGAGCTCAAGCGCGGCGAGAACGGCGAGATCCTGCTCAACCAGCTCTATCAAAAGACCCAGCTGCAGACCACCTTCGGGGTCAACATGGTCGCGCTGGTCGGCGGGCAGCCGCGGGTCCTCGGTCTGAAGGCCATTCTCGAGGCCTTCGTCACCCATCGCCGTGAGGTGGTGACCCGGCGCACCGTGTTCGAAGTGCGCAAGGCGCGCAACCGCGCCCACGTGCTGGAGGGGCTGCTGGTCGCGCTGGCCTCGATCGACGAGATGATCGAGCTGATCAAGTCCTCGCCGGATTCGGCCACCGCCAAGGAGCGGATGCTGGCCAAGCGCTGGGAACCGGGTCTGGTTCGAGCGCTGCTGTCGGCGGTGGGTGCCGAGCGCTCCCGTCCAGAGTCGCTCACCGATGCCGAAGGCCTGTTCGACGACGGCTACCAGCTGTCCGATCACCAGGCCAAGGAAATTCTGGAGATGCGCCTGTCCCGGCTGACCGGCCTGGAGCAGGAAAAGCTTTCCGACGAATACCGCAGCCTGCTGGAGTTGATCGGCGAATTGTTCCGCATTCTGGAAGATCCCGATCGCTTGCTGGAGGTGATCGTCGAAGAGCTGACCGCGCTCAAGGAGCAGTTCGCCGACGCCCGCCGCACCCGGATCGTCCATACCCAGGAAGATCTGGCGCTGGAGGACCTGATCGCGCCGGAAGATGTGGTGGTGACCCTGTCCCACGCCGGCTACGCCAAGATCCAGCCGTTGTCCACCTATCGCGCGCAGAAGCGCGGCGGCAAGGGCCGCTCGGCCACCTCGGTGAAGGAAGAAGACTACGTCGAGCGCTTCTGCGTGGCCCACACCCACGACACCCTGCTGTTCTTTACCAGCGAAGGTCGGGTGTTCTGGCGCCGCGGTTTCGAACTGCCCCAGGCTGGTCCCAACTCGCGCGGTCGGCCGATCGTTAACGTGCTGCCGCTGGAAGGCGAGGAGAAGGTCCAGGGGATCCTCTCGGTCACCGAATTCAGCGAGGATCAGTACGTTTTCTTCGCCACCCGTCAGGGTCTGGTCAAGAAGACTCCGCTGATCGACTACTCGCGTCCGCGCGCCGC
>JAGRJL010000417.1 GCA_020442775.1 Lysobacterales bacterium
CCGCGCAGGCGGCCGCCAGCGGCCTGCACCAGATTGTCCAGATCCACCTCGGACGGTCGCGCCCCGTAGATCTCGGTCAGCCGCCGGACCAGCAGGGTGGCCAGGGTGCCCTGGATCAACAGATCAGAGCCTGGTGCCACCGCTGCGACCGCCCCCACCATTGCACGCCTGGCGTACTCACGGACCACCTGCTCGGCCTGCTCGCGGCGATGGCGCGACTCGGCGTCACTGACCTGCAGATCGACTGACTTCAGGACTGCCTGGGTGCGGGCCTGATCCAGTGGCGCCAGCGGCTGACGGGCATAGCGCAAGAGAAGCGCACGGAGCGGCTCAACCTGCACCGGTCGCTGGCGAAGCCGGGTCTCTTCACGGCCGTCGGCATGGGTGACCAGCACTTCTTCCTCGCCGCCGCCGGAACACAGCACCGGCGCCTGCGCGAAGCGTGTCTGCAGACGTTTGCGCAGCTGCTCCAGTTCGGAGGGCTGATAGCGATCGATCTTGGTCAGCACCGGGATGATCGGCTTGTCGAAGCTGCGCAACCAGGACAGCTCCTCGCCCTGATCCCGATTGAGGTCGCCGTCCAGCACCAGCAACACCAGATGCGCGCGCAGGGCTTCCTCGCGAGCGGCGACCGCCAGGGCGCCACCGCGTTCCTCGTTGGTCCCCGGGACATCGGCCAGGGTGATCTGCGCATCCTCCAGGGAGATTTCGTAGTGCCGGATCTCGCGAGTGGTGCCGCCGCGCACGTCGCGGGGGATCTGCGCGCCGCTCAGCGCGGCGACCAGCGAAGATTTTCCGGTGCTGATTTCGCCGAAAACCGCCACATAAAGCCTTGCCTGCGCGCTGCGACGATCGCTTTCGATCAACTCCTTGCCGAGGCGATCCCGTTCCGGCCGGTCTTCCGGCAGGGTCTGCAGCCGCTGCTCCAGATTGCTGCGGTCTGCAGGTGCTCGAGCGGTCTTTTTGGGTCTGGCCGGCCGAAACAGCTTCCAGATCAGCCAGCCGGTGGCAGCGGCGATGACCAAGGTCAGTCCTGCCAAGCCGTAGGCCATCCATTCCGGCAGGCGCTCCAGCCGCTCGATGATCGACAGCAGCGCATCGGTGGCATAGGTGAGCGTCAGCAAGGCGCCCAATGCGAGCAGGATCAGGATCGCTGCTAGCAACAGGCGCAGGGGGAAGGTTGGACGTGCCGGCATCTAAAGCCCTCGCGAGTTTGCCTCGGATAGTAGATGCTTCGCCCGCACACGGCGATCTTCGGCGCGGCGTCGTCACTGGGGAGTGGACACCGAAATGATCGAAAAACGACGCGGCAGAGCTCGCGCGAGCGGCCAACCCGGGGGCTGGGTCTGGTTGCAGACCTTGGTTGCTGTCGCGCTGATGCAGCCCTGGCTGTGCGCAGGAGCGCTCACCCAGCAATCGCCGCTGGTGCGGCGGATCTCCATCGAGCAGGGGCTGCCTTCGAGCGAGATTTATGCGCTTGCAGAGGATCGGCACGGCTATCTTTGGCTGGGAACCGATGCTGGTCTGGTGCGCTACGACGGGCGGGAGTTCGTTCGCTGGCAGATTCCCGGCGTTGCCAGCGGCACAATCGAACAGGTGCTGATCGATCAGCGGGACCACCTGTGGTTCAGCATGACCGAGGTCGGCTTGATGGAGCTCAATCCGGCGCGCGAGCTGGTCCGCCAGTTCAGCGTGGAACGGACCCCCGGTTGGTCCAGCAATGACGTTTGGGCGCTGCATCTGGCGGCGGACGGGGACTTGTGGGTAGGCACCTATCTGGGTGGCCTGATCGATCTGCAGGTGAACAGCGGGGAGTTCACCCTGGTTCCGCTGGAGGGCGTCAGTGAGCCCTGGAGCGTGCTGGCGTTGACCACTGATCGCGAGGGTAGCTTGTGGGTGGGTACCTATGGTCGCGGACTGCTCAGCGTTGCAGTGGGGGATTCGGTCGCCAAGGCTCACCCGTTCACCGAATCCGGACGCCATCAGGTCGATGCCTTGGCACCAGCGGACGAAGGGGTCTGGGTCGCGGCTCGCGATCGCGGTATCTGTCAATACGACAGCGAGCGTGGATGGCGCTGTCCGGAACGGCCTGAAGATCTGCAGCAGATCGGCGATGGCAAGGCGATGGTGGTCAACGGCAATGGCGAACTGTGGGTCAGCCGCAGCCGTGGAATCTCCATGCGCAGCCGAGAAGGGCACTGGCGTCACTTTCAGGCCTCCACCGGCTCACCATTCGGGCTGCCACCGCGCCGGCTGATTGCGCTCCATCTCGATCCTGACGGCGGACTCTGGATCGGCACCGAGGGTGCCGGACTGGCCTATATTTCGCCGCTATCCCAGCGGGTTCAGGCGTGGGTGTCGGACGCTGCGGACCCCAAATCGCTCCCGCCTTCGCGAATTCGCGCGGTTGCCGCCGATGAGGCTGGCCTGTGGATCGGCACCTTTGAATTCGGTCTGTTTCGCTTCAATGGGCACGATCAGCTGACGAATCGCTTACCGCAGCAACGACTATCGGCGAACCGCATCCAGGATCTGGGAACCACCGCAGACGGCGCGCTGTGGGTTACTCACGAGCAGGGTCTTAGCCGGCTGAGCGACTATCCAGGGGAGGACTTGCATTGGCCGACCAGCGAATTCGGTCAAGGCCTGGCCGATCTGATCTTCCCGCTGGGCGAGTCTCAGGTGCTGGTGTCGGTCTATGGCTCAGGAACCTGGTTGGCCGGGCCCGGCGAGCTCTTGCCGGTCGAGAGCGACGAGCGAAAGCCGACCCAACTGGAGGATGTACAGTCCGGCCACGGTCAGATCTGGGTCGCATCGGAGCGGGGTTTGCATCGCTTCGAACCTGCCTGTGGCTGCCTGATCTGGTTGGATCTGAGCGATCAGCGAAGCTACGCCCTGGCTGCCGATGCGCGGGGATGGTGGGTTGCGGTGGACGGTGCCATTGTCCACTTTGTAGCCACTCCAACGGGTTGGAAGCTTGCCCGCAGTCTGGAATGGTCCGGTCGTCCGCCCGGAGGCATGCGGGTGGATCCACTTGGTCGGCTTTGGGCCTCCGGCCCGGAAGGCTTGTTCGTGCTGGAGAAGGAGGCGATCAGCTGGCGCAGACTGGGCTCCGAACTGGGCGTGGTGGCAGCGGAGATGAGCAGTCGGCCGTTCGAGAGCGATGGCGAAAGCTTGTTGTTGCCTTCCGATCGCGGGCTGTTGAGGGTCAATCCCCGGGCGCTGCCTTCGGCACCGATTCTGCGCTCGCTGAAGCTGATTGAGGCAAGCGTGTTCAGGCAAGGGGAGCGAGTGCAACTGGCGCTGGATGCTCCGGCAGCGGTTGAGGCCGGGGACGGCGATCTGGTGATCCGACTGGGGTCGCCGCTGCTCGGTGAGGCGCACTCCCTCCGCTTCCTCAGCCGAGTCGATGGTCTGGATCCAGACTGGGTGGAACTCGCCGATGGCCGCCGTACGCTGGGTGTGCTTCCTGCGGGTCGATACGAGTTTCATGGACAGGTGTTCCATCCGGCCAACCGCGACTTGCGTTTGGAAACCAGTTGGTCCTTCGAGGTACTCGCACCTTGGTGGCGCAGATGGCCGGCGTTGATCACCGCGGTCGGACTCGTTGCGCTGCTGCTTGTGCTGATCCAGCAGGCCATGGCGCGCGCCAACCAGCGTCGCCAGCGTCAGGATCTGGAGATTGAACAGCTGGTCTGGGCCGAGCGTAACGCGGCCGAAAAAAGTGCATTTCTCGCCCATATCAGTCACGAGATCCGCAATCCGCTGAGCGGGATGCTGGGCTTGTTGCAGATGGCGGAACGCGAATCTAGCGGGCCGCAGCGATCGAGGCTGGCGCTGGCCAGAGCCGCTGGCGCGCAGATTCACGGCTTGCTGGAAGATGTGTTCGTTTGGTCACGGGTGCAGCG
>JAGRJL010000418.1 GCA_020442775.1 Lysobacterales bacterium
CCGGCCAGCCGCAGCGTCAGCGTCTCCGGCGCCAACGTGAGTGGTCAGAACTTCACCGGTACCTCGACCACCCAGCCTTCGTTCTTCGAGAACACCACCAACTACACCATCAACGACAACTCGGACATCTACAGCCCGATTACGGTGAGCGGGCGGACCGGCAATGCGCCGTCCAATCTGCAGGTTTCGGTCAATATCATTCACACCTACCAGGGCGACCTGCAGGTGTACCTGATCGCGCCAGACGGTAGTTCCTACACCCTGCACAACCGCACCGGTGGCGGCACCGACAACCTGATCAAGACCTACACCGTCAACGCTTCCTCCGAGGTCGCCAACGGCACCTGGCAGCTGCGCGTACGAGACCGTGCGGCGGGTGATACCGGATACCTGGACAGCTGGAGTCTGCAGTTCTAGGACAGCTGAGAGGCTCTGCTGTGCTTCCAAAACCCCGGCCCTGGTGCCGGGGTTTTGCTTTATGCGCCCGGAGTCGGGCGGAGATCGGGGCGAATGCCGTTCCCCCTGGGGCACGCAGACCGCGGACGGCCGCGGAGAAATGCGCTCGGGTGGCGCTTGTTGCCGGTGCTAAAGCAAATTCATTTCGCAGTGCCAATATTCAATTCCGCGTGAATATTTGCCCTTATCCGACCGCCCCTTGGCGCGCCCTGGAGGGACCGAATCCTTGAGGGCGGCCCTTGCCTGATTCACCTGGATGTGTAGGAGAGGTGACGATTTTGGGGCATTTATTGCGAACCCCGTGTGGTTGGCGTCCCCTGGGTCAAGCCGTTTGTCGGCCAAAAATGACCGTGTTTCTGTCACTCAGGCGCATTCTGGATATTCGCGAATGCACAAATTTACATGTACTAACTTCAGTACATGTTCAGGAACTCCTACCGTTGACGGATGCGTGGTACGCCGATTAGTGTCATTCGTCGCGCCGTTCCAGGTCTAAAACTGACCCAAAACGGCACATCGCGTCAGCCCATTCCGGTTCGACGCTCAATCGAACAATTGGTCGGTTATCCACAACAGCCTGGAGAGGGGTGCGAGATAGTGCGGTCGAAGGTTGCTCTCACTGCGTTGATCATTTGCCTGACGGGTTGCGCCAGCGCACCGGCCCCACAGACGCTTGCTGATCAGCCTGCCACCGAGACTGCAACGCCGCAGATGGAGCGCTTCAGCCTGGGCGAAACTCTCGCCGCCGGCACCGCAATCGCCATCGACAATCCCTACGGCAACGTCGGATTGCGCTTCGGCGGCTACGAGCATCAGGTGGAACTGCAGGCGGTCAGGCAGCAGGCCGAGGGTATCGCGCCAATCGCAGTTGAGCCGGCAATGGTTGATGGCCGCTGGCTGCTCGCACCGCGCTTGCCACAGGGGCAGCTACTCGCCGAGGGGCAGCGCCTGGATGTGGTCGTATTCATTCCGGAAGGACACACGGTCGAGGTGCTCACCGAGTCAGGGGCTGTCGATGCCCGCGGGGTGCATGACCAGCTCAATATTCGCAGCCGCAGCGGAGACATTTCGGTACGCGGCAGTCACGGTCCGGTCAATGCAGAGACCGCTTCGGGGCAGATCGAGATAGCGCTGGGGAAGGCGCCAGCGGGCAGCCTCCAGCGTCTGATCACCAAGACTGGAAACATCATTGTCGCAGTCAACGATGGACTGGATGCCACTGTGGCCCTGGCCACCTCCGGTGTCTTTGCGACCGAGTATTCCCTGCAGGTCGAACATCTGCAGGGCCAGGAGCCTAACAAGCAGGCAGTCACATCCGTGGGGACGGATGCGGCGCGGGTAGAGCTGTTGAGCAATCGCGGCGAAATCCGGCTGTTGCGTCGGGCTGATTACACGCCAGCGGTTGCCGTTGGGGTAGAGGGGAAAGCGTTGAATGGGGAGAAAAAGATGAATCGAGCCCAAGCGCCGTAGTCAGGCAGATGTCTCCCGGTCTCCGGTCCCTGCCGCGGCAGCCCGGAGTCATGGTGACATCTGCATTGACTTGTACACATGCGAGCTGCTGAGCGCGACGCGAGTCGCACTGACTCAGAAAACGTCATCTGCGTTTCGACGCTGATCACCGAGGATCCCTAAATGAAGTTATTCACGCGCTTGGCCCTGGCGGCCGGGCTTGCTACTGCTGTACCTGCGGCGCTCAATGCGCAATCGACCATCGACGATGGTGGCCCTGGCTTTGGCGTACAGGTTGGCGAGCCGGTGACGGCAGTCAGCATCGATGTGGACCTGCGCAGTCTGCCGGTGGTGCCGGAATGGCGCCCTGGGCAGTCGATGCGCGAAGCGGCCAAGCGGCAGTACCACCCGCTGGAGAGCCGCAACCCGCATGCGCCGGCCA
>JAGRJL010000027.1:0-3634 GCA_020442775.1 Lysobacterales bacterium
ACCCGCCGGTTTTTTCGCGTATATCCGACAGCAGGTCCGGTGCGATGCGGTGCGCAGCGCGCGTTCGCGAGCGCTGATCCTGCTTGCGGTAAAGTGTGTCCCGTCCCCTCCCTGTCGACCTGTTAGGAGCTCGCCATGGCCAGCGACCGCCCCGGCTATTTCACCCGACTGAAGAATTCGGTCATCGGTTTTCTCATGGGCATGGCAATGTTTCTGCTCGCCATTCCCTTTCTGGCCTGGAACGAAAACAACGTCTACAAGGTGCGCCAGGGTCTGAAGGAAGGGGCCAAGGTGGTTCAGAGTGTCCCGGCCCAGCCGGACAGCAGTCGCGACCAGCAGCTGATTCACATCAGCGGACCGGTGACCACCAGTCGCGGCGTCAGCGACCCGGTATTTCAGCTCGACTACGACATGCTGCGTTTGCGCCGCACTGTAGAGATGTATCAGTGGGATGAGGACCGCGAGACTCGCGACGGGAAGACCCGCTACACCTATGACCAGGAGTGGTCGGAAAGCCACAACGACTCCAGTCGGTTCCACTCCGCCGGACATGACAACCCGCCGCCACCGCCCTACTCCAGCGAAGACTTCATCGCCAACGACGCACGTCTGGGCACTTACCGGGTGGAACCGGGCCAGCTGCGCTCTGCCGGCGGACTCGCCGGGGTCAGCAATGTGCAACTGCCCAGCCAGCTGATTGCCCAGGGCTGGAGCGGTGGTCATGGAAACGTCTGGTTTCGCGGCCGCGGAACCCTGCAGTCACCGCAGATCGGCGATGTGCGGGTCACATTCACGGCGCTGCCCGAGGGTGACATGAGCCTGGTCGGCATGCAGCAGGGTGATCGGCTGGCGCCCTGGATCAGCAGTCGCGACACCGAAGTGCTGCTGGTCGAGCGCGGCGTTCAGACCGCCGCAGTGATGTTCGAACATGCGCAGTCGCGCAATTCGGCGCTGGGCTGGGCGCTGCGCGCCGCCGGTTTCGCCGGCATGTGGATCGGCCTGAGCCTGTGTCTGGGCCCACTCTCGGCGGTGCTTTCCTTCATTCCGGGCTTGAGCGGCATCGTTTCCAGGGTCAGCGGCTTTGTTGCCTTCCTGATCGCATTGATCTTCGCGGTCACCACCATCGTGTTGTCCTGGATCTTTGTGCGGCCGCTGGTATTGATGCTGGTGATTGGCGGGATTGTTGCTGTGGCGCTGATCATCGGTCGCTTGCGCGGCGAGAAGCAGCCGTCGGCCGCCCCGCCGCCACCGCCAACCGGCGCCACAATGCCACCACCGCCACCGCCACCGCCACCGCCACCGGCGGGTTGAGGAGTCCTTGCTGATGCGTTCACCTGTCGACTCCGGCCGTCGCCGACTACTGTCCAGCGGGCTGATGGCGCTGGCCTGGGGTGGTGCGGCCACTTCACTGCTGCCATCGCTGGCCAGGGCCGACGGCGGGCGTTCCCGACTGCCGCTGAGTCCGGTCGCCGACGGCGCCACCGGCCGGGAGCTGCTGCGCCTGCCCGAGGGCTTTCGCTACTTCAGCTTTGGCTGGGCCGGCGATCGCCTGGCAGGCGGAGGAAAGGTGCCGGCGAGCGCCGACGGAATGGGCGTAATCAGCCAGGAGGGACAGCGTGTCCGCCTGATTCGCAATCAGGAGCTCAACCTGATCACGGGCCCATTCGCGCCTGGCGAATCCGGCTGCTATGACCCGCTCTGTGGCGGCGGCACGGTCACCATGGAGCTTGACCTGGAAAGCGAGTCGCTGGTCTCTGTCGACGCGTCGCTGACTGGTACTTTGCTCAACTGTGCCGGCGGGGTCACGCCCTGGGGCAGCTGGATGAGCTGCGAGGAGATTGTCCACATCAACGGTCATGCGCTGGGCGGCGCCCCCGATCATGACCAGATGCGCGATCACGGCTTTGTTTTCGAGGTCCCTTCCGACGGACGCTCCAGCGCTCAACCGCTCAAGGAGATGGGCCTGTTTCGTCACGAGGCGGTGGCGATCGACCCGGATAGCGGGGTGGCCTACCTCACCGAAGATCAGTACACCCAGGCCGGGTTTTACCGCTTTGTGCCCAAAACCAAGGGGAAGCTGGCCGACGGCGGACAGCTGCAGATGCTGGTGGCCAAGGGTTACCCGGACCTGCGCCGCGAGGCGCCGCGCAATCAGACCATTGATGTCGATTGGGTCAGCATCGATGATCCAGGCGCCGGCCGACTCAATGATGACGACCGCATCGGTATCGGCATCTCCCAGCAGGGCATCGATCGCGGCGCTACCCGCTTCACCCGACTGGAAGGCTGCGCCTACCGTGATGGCCGGATCTATTTCACCAGCACCGATGGCGGCAATGCCGCCGCGGGTCAGGTCTTCATGCTCGACATCAAGCAGAACCAGCTGAGCCTGATCTATGAGATCGGGGCTGAGGAGCGCCCGGATTTCGACTATCCCGACAACATCACTCCGGCACCGGGGGGCGGTCTGATCATCTGTGAAGACAGCGCCTTGCGCGGACCGGGCCGCGGACAGGCCCTCTATTGGCTCAGCCCCAAGGGTCAACCGGTGCAGCTGGCGATCAACCAGGTCAAGCTGGGTGGTCGTGATCTGTCAGGCGCCGAGTGGGCCGGCTGCTGCTTCTCCCGCGACGGCAAATGGCTGTTCGCCAACATCTACACCCCGGGCTTCTCGGTCGCCATCACCGGACCCTGGGAGTCGCTCTGGCGCAGCGCCTGAACGCAATCGGGGCAGACTCGGCACTCCCATGATCGGCTCAGGCCTGCCCGCTCCACATCCGCTTGAGCAAGCCATCACGGTCGACCAGCTGATGTTTAAAAGCCGCCAACAGATGAAGTGCCAATAGCGCCACCGCGACCCAGGCCAGCCATTCGTGGACTTCCTCCAGCTGGTGGGCGAAGGCCCGGTCTGGCGCAACCAGTCTGGGGAAGTTGAACAGCCCGAAGAAGCTGGTGTCCCGATCCCGGGCATGCCGATAAGCCAGGCCGGTGAAGGGCAAGGCCAGCAGCAGCAGATACCAGGCCCAGACAGTCGCCCGGGCGACCCAGCGCTCCCACGGTGGGGCCTGCGCAGGCGGTTCCGGAACCACCGCATACAGCCGCCAGGCCAGACGCAGCAGCAGTAGCAGCAAGAGCCCGATTCCCATCGACACATGGAAGCCGGAGCCGCCGAAGGCATCGTCAAACTCACCTGCAAACCACTGCAGGATCAACAAGGTCGCCATGCCCCAATGCTGCAGGCGACTGATTAAACCCCAGCGCTGGGGCGAGTTGGTCAGTATCATGGGCAAATCCGCCAAAATCTCCGGCGCTAGCATAAACCGCCGCGATTAGGCTTTGCTTAGCTGCTGCCCAACCAATCACCTCGCGCGCTGATGACCGAGATCAAGACCACCACCTGCTACATGTGCGCCTGCCGCTGCGGCATCCGGGTGCACCTGCGCGACGGCGTGGTGCGCTACATCGACGGCAACCCCGACCACCCGCTGAACCAGGGCGTGATCTGCGCCAAGGGCTCGTCGGGGATCATGAAGCAGTACTCGCCGGCGCGGCTGACGCGGCCGCTCAAGCGCCGCGAGGGGGCGGCGCGCGGCGACGGCGACTTCGTCGAGATCGAGTGGGAGGAGGCCTTCAC
>JAGRJL010000027.1:3773-4228 GCA_020442775.1 Lysobacterales bacterium
GGCTTCTGCTCGGTCAACATGGCCGCCGGCATGATCTACACGATCGGCGGATCGTTCTGGGAGTTCGGCGGCCCCGACCTCGACCGGGCCAAGCTGTTCGTGATGCTCGGCACCGCCGAGGACCACCACAGCAACCCGCTGAAGATCGCGATCTCGAAGTTCAAGCGCGACGGCGGGCGCTTCGTCTCGGTCAACCCGGTGCGCACCGGCTACTCGGCGGTGGCCGACGAGTGGGTCCCGATCCGCCCCGGCACCGACGGCGCGCTGCTGCTGGCGTGGATCCACGAGATCCTGGCCAGCGGGCTGTACGACCGCGACTTCGTCGTCCAGTACACGAATGCCGGCGAGCTCGTCGTCGACGATGAGGGCAGCGACGAGTTCGGCATGTTCGTGCGCACCGAGGTGCCGCAGGAGGAGGCCTGCTACGACCCGCAGAACAAGCTGTGGTGGGACCG
>JAGRJL010000027.1:4377-4550 GCA_020442775.1 Lysobacterales bacterium
CGAAGGCATCACCGGCATCCCGGCGGCGACGATCCGCCGCCTGGCGCACGAGATGGGCATCACCGCGCGCGACCAGCGCATCGAGCTGCCGATCGCGTGGACCGACGCCTGGGGCCGCGAGCACGATACCGTCACCGGCAACCCGGTCGCCTTCCACGCGATGCGCGGGCTGG
>JAGRJL010000419.1 GCA_020442775.1 Lysobacterales bacterium
GCCGAGCGCTCACCGCGTAGTGCTCTGCTTCCGGCCAGCACATAGAGCACCAGCAACACCAGTTTGACCGTCAGCCAATGATTGGCGAAAACCGCGCCGGGTAGAATTGCCAGCAGCATCAGCGCAGCGGTCAGCAGCGTCGTGTCAATGCTGTAGCTGAGGTAGCGAAGCGGTGCCGCCATCGCAAAGCGCGGCCGGCCCGCCAGCACCAGCACCCCGCGCAGGACCAGCAGCAGCACGCTGGCGAAGACGCAGAGCACGTGCAGGTCTTTGATTTGTGGGTAGAACTGGATCATTGCCGGACTCTGATGCGCCGAGCTGCGGGGGCAAGCCCGCAGCTCGGATGGACAACTTGCGGAAAGGGCAAAGCTAACTTCGCTGCTCAACCAGTACCGACTCGGCTCTGGGTTTCAGCCACAGCCGCAGCGTAAACCAGGCCAGCATGATCGCCCCGGCAGAGAAGATCGTATCGCCGGGTACCCGCATCCAGACCAGCAGCTCGATGATCGGCTTGCCCATGAAATCCGCCGAACGGGCATACCAGTAGCCGTGCTCCAGCGCGGCCTGCAGCTGCAATACGCCCATCGGCAGCAGGGTCAGCAGCGCCATCAGTGCAAGTCCGATGTTCAGACTCCAGAAGGCACCGCGGAGCAGGCCCGGGTTCCAGACCGTATCCGGCTTCAGGCCACGCAGACAGAACAGCATCAGTCCAATGCCGAGCATGCCATAGACGCCAAACAGTGCGGTGTGGCCATGCAGCGGGGTCAAATTCAGACCCTGCATGTAGTAGAGCGCCAGCGGCGTGTTGATCAGGAAGCCGAACAGACCGGCACCGACCAGATTCCAGAACGAGACCGCCAGGAAGAACATGATCGGCCAGCGGTAGCGGGCCATCCACGGGGTGGCTCGGGAATGACTCCAGGTGTCGTAGGCTTCCAGCCCTATCAGCGCCAGCGGCACCACCTCCAGCGCCGAGAAGCTGGCGCCCAGTGCCAGCACCGCCGTGGTCGTGCCGGTGAAATACAGATGGTGGAAGATTCCCAGCACGCCGCCGGCCATGAACACGATGGTGGCGAACAGCACGTTGATGGTCGCGGTCTTGCCGCGGATCAGACCCAGCTTGACGAACAGGAAGCTGATCACCGCGACGGCGAAGACCTCGAAGAAGCCCTCCACCCAAAGGTGCACCACCCACCAGCGCCAGTATTCGACCATCGCGATATGGGTGTGCTCACCCCACATCAGGCCCGCGCCGTAGAACATGCCGATGGCCACGGTGGACAGGAACAGCAGGCCGACGATGGAGGACATCTCATCGCGCCGCTGCATCGCTGGCCACAGCGCCCGGCCGACCAGGAACAGCCACAGCATCAGTCCGATGAACAGGAATATCTGCCAGAAGCGGCCGATATCCACATACTCCCAGCCCTGGTGGCCGAACCAGAAATTGTGTTCCAGACCGAGGTTCTGCATTACCGCGAACCACTGCCCGGCAAAAGCGCCGACCACGATGATCAGCAGACACACGAACAGCACGTTGACACCAAGGCGCTGGAACTTGGGCTCCACGCCGGAGATCGCCGGACCGATGTACAGACCCGTGGCCAGCCAGGCGGTGGCGATCCACAGCACCGCCAGCTGGGTGTGCCAGCTGCGGGTCAGCGCATAGGGCAGGATCTCGGCCAGTTTGATGCCGTAGGCCTCCTGCCCTTCCACCTGGTAGTGCGCAGTCGCTGCGCCGAGCACGATCTGCACCAGAAACAGCGCCAGCACCACCCAGAAGTACTTGGCGGTGGCGCGCATCGACGGGGTGATTTTCAGCCCGCGCAGCGGATCGGTCGCCGGCGGCACCACCGGCTGCTCCCGTCCGTGCCAAACGGCGTAGTGCCAGCCCAGCAGGGCAATACCGGCAATCATGAACAGGATGCTGAACATGGTCCACATGAAGCTGCTGGCCGTTGGGGTGTTGCCGGCCAGCGGTTCATAGGGCCAGTTCTGGGTGTAGCTGATCGTGCTGCCCGGACGTTCCGCCGCGGCCGCCCAGGCGGTCCACCAGAAGAAGGCGGTGACCGCCTGCCGGTGCGCCGGGTCGGGGATGGTGTCCTCGCGCATGGCGTAGGATTCGCGCAG
>JAGRJL010000420.1 GCA_020442775.1 Lysobacterales bacterium
TATCTGTCACCCAGGGACTACCACCGCCTGCACATGCCCTTCGCCGGGCAGCTGCGCAGCGCGACCCATGTGCCCGGACGATTGTTCAGCGTGGCGCCCTTTGCAGTCGAGGGCATCCCCAATCTGTTCGCCCGCAATGAGCGACTGGTCTGCATGCTGGACACCGAGTTCGGACCGGCAGCGCTGGTCATGGTCGGCGCCCTGCTGGTATCCGGTATCGAGACCCCCTGGGGGGGCTGGTTCGTCCCGCCCTATGGGAAGGTCATTGACAAGCGACGCTTTGATCCGGCGATCACGCTGGTGCGAGGCGAGGAATTCGGCCGCTTTCATATGGGCTCCACCATCATCATCATCACCCCGCCGGCGGCGCCGGCATGGCTGCCCGACTGGAAGGCCGGCGATTCGATCCGGGTGGGCGCGCGCCTGACCTAGCCAGGCGTGGGCTGTGGGCAACTGGAACGCTCGCGGCGGTTGTTCATCGCTCGCTGCGGGGGCAAACTCAGGGTGATAAACCAAAAAGTGCTTTGGAGTAAGGCTATGCGCATCGATCGCCTGCGAATTTCAACTGTTTCCTGCGTGTTCCTGGCGCTCGTTGCCCTGATTCCGCAAGTGTCCACTGCGGCGCCGGAAGGCCTGGCGCCGATTGACCTGGCGATCCAGCTCGACGACGGGACCCCGAACCCGGTCGCCAGCGGCGGCAGCGTCACCTGGAACGCACGCGTGAACCACGTGCAGGGGGCTGACACCGTTTCGTCTGGCGAGTTGAGCATTACCTTCAGTGCCTCCAGCTCGCCCGCCGGCGTGGTGGTGATTCCGGCGGGAACCAACTGGAGCTGCGCTTCTTCCACGTGCACCTATATGAGCACGCTCAAGCCTGGGGCAACGACCACCGACCTGACCATTCTGGGCAACGCGCCTGTTACGGGCACGCCAGGCACCATCGATTTGTCGGTGTTTCACTCCATCTCGTCGGGCTTTGTCTTTGATATCAACTCGGCCAACGATTCGGCCAGCAACCAGGTGCAGATTGCGCCGGCGATGCAGGAAGACTTTTTCATCGACAGCATCGATGCCACGCCGGACCCGGCTTTCTCGGGCGAACTGGTGGTTTTCACCCTGGTGGTGGGGTCGGTGGGCAGCCCCAGCCCGGCAGAGGGCCTGTCCTTTCAGATGGACTTCGACCTGAGCAGCACCCTCGGCGACGCCTTCCTGCTGGGCCCGCCCAGCGGAACCGGATGGAGCTGTACGGTGACCTCCTGCAACTATACGCAGGCTGTACCACCAGGCGGATTCAGCAACCCGCTGACCATTCAAACTGCCGCAGGCTCTCCGGGCACCATGACCCTGGACGCGCTGATCACCAGCGACGGCTCTCCGGGCAACAACGCCGGGCAGCGGGTGGTCACCGTGATCGATGGCGAGGATTACGCCTTCAACAGCGTGGTCAGCATGCCGGATCCGATCGTCGCCGGCGCCCAGGGTACGGTGGATGTCAACATCGTCCGACTGGTGACCAAGCGTGGGCTGGCCAGCAACCCGGTGATCAGCTTCAGTCTCAGCAGCAGCCCCGCAGGCGCCAGCATCGTCGGCACCCCGGGCGGCACCAACTGGAGCTGCACGCCCACCGATTGCACCTACGTGGGCCCGTTCCTGCCGTCGAACACGCCGTCGCCGACGCTCACCTTCACCGTGCAGGCACCACCGTCCGGTCCCGGCACGATGGCCCTGGACATGACCCTGAGCGATGACTTCAACAACGGCAACAACAGCGCAACGGCCACCTTCACGGTCGATCCCGGCGGACCTACCGAAGATTTCCGGATCAGTTCCATCACCGGCGCACCCAACCCGATCGATCCGGCTGCGAGCGGCAGCTTCGAGGTGCAGATCGAACGCTTCGCCATTCCGTTGGGTGCTGAAGGCACCGACGGCCTGACCCAGCCGGTGCTCAATTACTCACTGGCCTCCTCACCGGCCGGCGCCACCATCGTCGGCACGCCCAGCGGCAACAACTGGAGCTGCACCCCGGGCACCTGCACCTACACCGGTTCGCTGCCAATCAACACGCCAACGCCTGCACTGGTATTCGACGTGCTGGCGCAGCCCAATGGCCCCGGCGACATGACCCTGAGCGTGATGCTGGCCGACGATGCGAACAACAACAACAACACCGGTTCGGCGACCCTCAACGTCAATCCCAATAGCCAGCTGGATTATTTCTTCAGCACCTTCAGCGGATCGCCCAATCCATCATTGGCCAGTGGTGAACTCACCTTTGAGGTTGCCGTAGGCCAAACCACGACGGCTGGCACGGCTTCGACCGAAGGCACCAGCAGCAGCCTGAGTTTCGAATACAGCCTGAGCGGAAGTCCGGGCACGCCCGGCTTCTTCGGCAATCCGATGGGCACCAACTGGAATTGCGGCGCCGGCGTTTGCGTCTATCTCGGCAGCCTGAGCGACGGGCAGACCACGCCTTCGGTGCTGTTCTCGGTTCAGGCGGGCGATGTCGCACCTGGCGAGGTCACCCTGCAGGCCACCCTGTTCGGCGACGACATCTCCAGCAACAACGACGGCAGCAGCACCGTGGACCTGGTCCAGGAAGACACGCCGCCGGTGCTGCTGACGCTCGACAAGAGCGCCCCCGGCTCCGCCCAGGTCAACCAGGATATTGTCTACACGCTGACCGTGAGCAACGTTGGTCAGCCGGCTGCAACCGGCCTGATTCTGACCGACAACCTGCCGATCGGGATGCGTCTGATCAGCGTCGATCAGGGAGATTTCCTGTGCTCCAGCAACCCCACCACGGTGAACTGCACCCGGGACGTGCTGGGCGCCGGTCAACAGGCGCAAATGCACATCACCGTGCAGGCCGACGAGCCGGGTGACTACCTCAATGAGGCGCAGCTGAGCGCCAATGATTTGTCGGTATCACTCTCCGATACCGCCCTGACCCAGATTGAAGGCGTCGAGGTTCCCTTCGTCGACCTGGTCCTGACCAAGACCGACAGCATCGACCCGGTCGCCCCCGGCGCGCCGTTCAGCTATTCGCTGACGGTCACCAATCTCGGGACTCAGGACGCTACCGGCGTCACCATCACCGAGACTTTCCCGGAAGGAATGGTGCTGTTTGACGCTCGCGGCACCAACTGGAGCTGTTCTGCGCTGAATGTCTGCACCCTGGGCATCTCCCTGGGTGGCGGGCAAAGCAGCACGCTGACGCTGGATGTGCTGGCGCCCACCAGCCCCGGCACCATCACCAACCGGGCCGAAGTTCGCAGCCTCGAAGTCGAGGTGCGTCCGGAAGACAACAGCGCCAGCGAACAGACCGTGATCGCGGGCGACGTTGCGGTGGCCGATTTGCGGGTGCAGGCCGACTTTGGCGGCACCCTGCCGCCCAACACACCGCGCCCGGTCAATGTGATCGTGCAGAACAACGGACCCAATATCGCGGTCCGACCGGTACTCACCGGCAGCGTCAGTGGCTCCCTCTCGCTCGATGACGTGCTTGGCCAGGGAATTCAGTGCACCATCAACGGCAACAGCTTCAGCTGCCAGCTGCCCACACTGGAGCCAGAGCAGTCGCTGGGCCTGGGCGTCATCGTCCGCTCCAGCGCGAGCAACGGCAGCGGCCGGGTCAACGTCGAAGTCGGCTCCGAAACCACTGATCCGCAGCTGGGCAACAACAGCGCAAGCGCAGATGTGGTGGTGATCACCGCAGGCACCGATCTGGCGGTGGAGCTGTCCGACAGCGTCGACCCGGTGGCGCGCGGCGCCAGCTTTGATTACCGCTTGCGGCTGATCAACAATGGGCCGGCGACGGCTGAGCAGGCAAGCCTGGCCATCAATCTGGATCCGTCGCTGACGGTCACTTCGCAAAGCACGCCTGGCCTGACTTGCACCCCGGCCAACGCGACTGCGCAGACCTGCAGTCTCAGCGCACCGCTGCTGGCCAGCAGCATCGTCGATCTGAGCTTCAGCGTGCAGGTGCCGCTGAGCGCGCCGGACACGCTCAGTGCCTCGGCGACAGTCACCACTTCGCAGGGGGATCCGAACTCGCTGAACAACAGCGCCAGCGAGTCCACTGCGGTGGATGTGGCCAGCGAGGAGACGATTCGCGATCAGCTGGACGATGCGACGCTAAACGACCCGATAGCCGGACCGGCAGTGAACCCCACCGCCGAGCGCTGTGCCAATCCGGACGGTGAGTTCGCCGATTTCTGCGACCAGATCCTGGCCGCGCCGCCGGAAGAGGTCCGCGAGGCCCTGGCGGCACTGGCGCCAGAAGAAAATCTGGCCCAGGCCACGGTCCTGCGCGAGCTGTCCTTCGCCCAGTTCTTCAACATCGACGCGCGCCTGGCAGAGCTGCGCGGCGCCGGCGGCGGCTTCAGCACTGCAGGCCTGAATCTGTCCTCGCGCACCGGATCGCTGGGCTTTGACCAGCTGACGCAGATGCTCGGTGGCGACGGTCGCCAGGCCGATGATGCCGGTGGCCTGTTCTCTTCGCCCTGGGGCTTCTTCATCAACGGCACCATCAGCACTGGCGATCAGAGCTTCAACGGCACCAGCGGCCAGGTCGGCGTGGACTTCGAATCACGCGGGCTGACCGCCGGGGTGGACTATCGCTTCTCGCCTGCGTTGGTGGTTGGCGCCGCGCTCGGCTATGCGCGCTTTGATTCAGACATCACCGGGGACAGCCAGCTCGACACCAATGGATTCACCCTCACCGGTTACGGCTCCTGGTATCCCTATGAGAGCTTCTATCTGGATGGCCGGGTCAGCTTCGGCAAGGTCGAGCTGGAGCAATCCCGGCGGGTGCGCTTCACCCTCAACGGCCAGACCACTGATCTGGTCGCCAGAGGCACCGCAGACGCCGATCAGTTCAGCTTTGCCGTCGGCGCTGGCTATCACCTCAACAGCGGCGCCTGGAACTTCACCCCCAACGCCTCGATTCGCTACACCAACAGTGACATCGACGGCTTCACTGAGCGCGGCGCCGGCTCCTTCGCGTTGACCTATGACAGCAGCAGCACCGATGCGGTGATAGCCTCGGCCGGCATGCAGTTGTCGCGCGCGATTTCGCTCAGTCGTGGCGTGGTGACCCCGCAGCTCAGCCTGTCGTGGAACTTCGAAAACCGCGGCGATGATCTGGCGGTGACTGGCCGCTTTAGCGGCACTAACGGCAGCGAGGCATTCCGCTTTGTGGCGCCGGAAACCGACAGCAACTACGGCGCCCTGGGACTGGGCTTCGTGTTCATCGGCGCCAACGGGGTTCAAGCCTATGTGAACTACCGCACCGTGTTCGGCTACGAGGACTTCGACCGCGACACGCTGAATCTGGGAGCGCGGTTTGAGTTTTAGCGGAAGGCTATAGCAGGGCCCAGGGAAGGGCTGAGACAGGGCTCAGGGCCCAGCAAAAGAGGGAGGACCCAGCGACGCCGTGTTGCGGTCACCTGGGTCCTGCGCTCGGCGATGGCCAGCCGCATACAACGGTGAGGGTACCGATGGCGGAAACCCACTACTGCTGGCGATGCGGAATCGCGGTCCCCCTTCTCAGCGAAGACGAGTGGTCGGCTATCGAGCCGCTGCTGCGCGCCGGCATAAGGGATGTCCAGAACTACAGCCGCCGAACCCAGGCTGAGCTTCGGGAAGCGTTGGAGCGCAACCAGGGCGTTCCCGCGCTGCAAGCCTACAAGGACATAACCGGCTTTCTGGAAACCAACATCAATGCGATCTGGCACCACCGCAGAAGCCAATTCGGTGTGCCTTGCCCCCAATGCAGGAATCTGCTCCGCACGCCCCGAGCCAAATTCTGCGCGGAGTGCGGCTCTACTGCGCACCTCATTTCGCCGGACAGCTAGCCATCAGGGGGCCAGCCCCGGATTCGGAGCGCAGCTTCGCCGCACTCCGCAGCCCCCAATCCTGGGCCCTGGGCCCTAATCCCTGGGCCCTCAATCCAAGCAACTGCTCAAGCAAACGGATCCCGCAACACAATATTGTCATCGCGATCCGGGCTGGTGGAGATCAGCGACAGCGGGCACTCGACCAGTTCGGAGATCGCTTCCAGGTAGTTGCGGGCGGCCTGCGGCAAGTCTTCGTAACGACGTACGCCGGCGGTGCGCTCGCTCCAGCCGGGGAAGCTGCGATAGATTGGTTCGCACTCGCTCCATCCGCCCACATCCAGCGGCGCATGGTCGGTTTCCTGGCCGCGATAGCGGTAGCCGACGCCGATCTTCAGCTCTTCAATGCCGTCGAGCACGTCGAGCTTGGTCAGACAGAGGCTGTCGATGCTGTTGATCCGCACCGCGCGACGCAGCGC
>JAGRJL010000421.1 GCA_020442775.1 Lysobacterales bacterium
TCCGAACCGTAGTAGATCACCGGAATGCCGCGAGCGGTGAACAGGAAGTTGTGCGCATCGATGAAGCCGGCATCATCGGCATCAATCCGCGCCATGTCGTGGTTGTCGTAGAAGGTCGTCAGCTCATAGGGGTTGTGATACGGGCCGTCGGTCAGATAGAGCACCGGCGCCAATTCTTCATAACCCGCGCCCTCGCCGCCGAAGACCTTGGCCATCGCCCCCTTGAGCGGGAAGTCCAGCACCGATACGCCGCCGTTCTCGGGCAGGGTGAAAGGCGCAATATTGGCCGCCTCATAGTCATAGGCCTCGCCAAACATGAACATCCCCGGATGCTCGGCGCGCACCCGGTCGGTGAAAGTCTTCCAGAACGGCAGCGGCATATGGCGGATGGTGTCAATGCGCAGCGCATCCACCCCCTGATCGATCCACTGCAGATAGGCGCCGACCAGATAGTCCATCACCGCCGGCGAGGTGTCGTCCAGATTGGACAGCTGCGCCAGGTCGTTGTCGGTATGGAAGTAGGCATGCAGCGGGTTGTTGAGCGGATCCAGCTGCTCCGGGGGCAGATTCTGCTGGTCTGCCAGCAGGGTCCCGTCTGCGCCGTAGATCTCGCCAAACATCGGCTGATCCTCGGGCATGGTATAGGACGGTGAGCCATGATTGGCGACGATATCCAGCACTACTTTCAAGCCCTTGGCATGCATTCCTTCAGTGAATTCTGGGAAACCCAGGTCGGCACTTGGGAGGTGTTCATCGAGATGGTAGAAGTTGACTCCCCAATAGCCGTGGTAGCCGGCCTTGCCGCGATCGGACAAGAAACTGGTCCAGCTGATCGGGTCACCGCCGCTGAATGCCTCGTTGGGGTTGTCGACGATGGGGGTGATCCAGACCGCCCCGAAACCCATCTCGGCGATGTAGTCAGCATGGTCCAGCAATCCCTTGAAGTCACCGCCCAGGTAGCCGACGTTGGGCGCCTGGGCATCCGGATCGGGATGCGGCAGCGGTCGGTCGAAGGTGTGCAACTCACCAGCGCCCTGTTCGCGATGGTCATTGTCGGGATCGCCGTTGACGAAGCGGTCGGTGATCACGAAGTAGATCGCATTGGCGGCGAAGGGTTCTGCCGTGCCGTAGTAGGCGGGACCGCTTGAGACCCGCTGGTGCTCGGCCAGCCCACCGGGGAGCTGATCCGAACCACAGCCAATCAAACCCGCTGTGAAGAACAGTGCCGTCAGACGAAGCATCCACATAGCCATCAGTGCGCCGCCGCCATCTGTGCCGCACTTTCGCCGCCGGGTTCCACCACCCGCGCCAGACACAGCGCGGCAACGATCAGGCTGCAGCCGCTGATCACCAGCGCAAAGATCGGCGAGCCGCCGAAGAAGACAGCCAAAGTTGGCCCCAGCAGGGTCGCAGCGACGATCTGGGGAATCACGATAAACATGTTGAAGATACCCATGTAAATGCCCATTTTTCCTGGGTCTACCGAGCTGGCCAGCAGCGCATACGGCATCGACAGGATGCTTGCCCAGGCAACGCCCACCAGGGCGAAGGAGGCAATCAGAAACACTGGATCTGGCACCTGTGCCATCGATAGGAAGCCCACCCCGCCGAGGATCAGCGAAACGAAATGCACCAGCCGTCGATTCACTACCCGGCGCGCGGCGTAGAAACTCAGCAGCAGGGCCACCGCCATCGAGGACAAGCCGTAATAGCCCATATAGGAGCCAACCAGATCGGCGGCACTCTGAAAGGCCGCATTGGCGGCGTTGAAGGCTTCGGCCTGTGCCGGGACGCTCATGTCGAAGGCTGCAGCATCCGGTGCCGGCGCCTTGAACACGTGGTCGGTCAGCGCTGGTGTCGCCATGCTCCACATGCTGAAGAAGGCCAGCCAGGAAAAAAACTGCACCAGCCCCAGATTGAGCATCTGGACGGGCATGTGAACGACATTGTGAGCGATTTCGGCGACCAGGCTACGGCCGGCGGCGTGCTCCTTGCGGAATCTGTCCAGATCTGCCGGCGGTTCCTCGCCGGTGGTGAAGACCGTGATCAGGATGCTGAGCAGGAACACCCCGGCACCTATCGCGAAGGCCACTTTGACTGAGTCCGGCACCACGCCGGGCCCGGCCACATTGCTGATGCCCAGTTGATTGACCATCCAGGGCAAATTGCTGGCGATCCAGGTACCAATGCCGATGATCAGGGTCTGCACGACGAATCCGTAGGAGCGCTGCTGTTCCGGCAGCTTGTCCGCCACCAGTGCCCGGAAGGGCTCCATGCTGATGTTGATCGACGCATCCAACACCCACAGCAAACCGACCGCCATCCACAGCACCGACGAATGCGGCATCGCCACCAGCGCAATTGAGGCGAGGATTGCCCCGACCAGAAAGTAGGGCCGCCGGCGTCCCAGGATCGGGTGCCAGGTGCGATCGGACAGATAGCCGATGATCGGCTGGACCAGCAATCCGGTCAGCGGCGCAGCGATCCACAGCAGCGGCAGCGAAGCCTTGTCGGCGCCCAGGGTCTGGAATATCCGCGACATGAAGCCGCCCTGTAGGGCAAAGCCGAACTGGATCCCCAGAAAGCCAAAGGACATGTTCCAGATCTGCCAAAAGCTCAGGGACTGTTGCGCCGATTTACCGATTACCGAACTACTCATGAAGCGATTCCGAATTCGTCGTTGCCAAGTCAGGGTTGCTGGGGATCAGCCAGACACCGTCACCGCTGCCTTGCCGCCTAACAGCTTCGACAGCGCGAGAATGAAGCCGATGGTCGCCACCAGGGTGATGAACATCAGGTGGATGTAGTGCAGCGGGCTCCAGGC
>JAGRJL010000422.1:0-3923 GCA_020442775.1 Lysobacterales bacterium
GTCTGCAGTGTCACGGTGAAGCCTTCGAAGTGGTGCAGGACGACAAGTGTCTGACCTGCCACAGCAAGACCCTGGCGCATGCCGATCAGACCAAGTTCCCGCTGTGGGAACTGGCCGAATCACGCTGCGCATGGTGTCACCGCGACCACAATGGGGTGGATGGACTGGTGCGCGAAGACCAGATGCTGTGCTCGGACTGCCACAAGGATCTGCGTCAGAACACCAGCGGCGAAAGCAAGCTGGCCGACGTCTCGGACTTTCTCAACGACCATCCACAGTTCATGGTCAACCTGCCGAAGTGGAACGCCGAAGGCGACTTCACCCCGGTGCGTGAGCTGATGGGTGCCAAGGCGCTGGTCGAAAACAGCGGACTGAAGTTCCCCCACGACGTTCATCTGGATCCGAAAGGACTCAACGCAGTGGACGGCAAGAAAGTGCTGGACTGCGACAGCTGCCATCAGCCGGAGATCGGCGGCGCCACCATGAAGCCGGTCAACTTCGAGACCATGTGCCAGGAGTGCCATCGTCTCGATTTCGACATCCAGGCGCCGGATCGACAGGTGCCGCACGGCAATGTCGCCGAAGTGCTGTACAGCCTGGATGAGTTCTACGCCAAGCGTGCGATTGAGGGCGGTTACAACGACGTCACCGCGCCGGTTACCGTTCGTACGCGCCGCCGGCCTGGTCAGGAAATGACCCGCGAAGAGCGCGAGCAGGCGGTGGCCTGGTCACGGCAGAAGGCTCGGCAAGTCACCGAAGCGCTGTTCCTGGGCCGCGCCTGCACGGTTTGTCATACCGTGACGGTGGAACCCGACTCGCCCAAGGGACCGTGGGTAGTGGCGCCGGTGCGGGTGGCCGGAGTCTGGTTTGAAAAGGCTCGCTTCACCCACGCCAAGCACATCACCATGGACTGCGCCAGCTGTCACAACGCGCGTGGTTCCAAATCCAGCGCAGATCTGCTGATTCCGGACATCACCAATTGCCGCAGCTGTCATGGTGGGGAGCACGCCAAGGGTTTGCTCTCCTCGACCTGTATCGCCTGCCACGGCTTCCATCAGTACGATCAACCGCTGCGAACGAGGACTGAGCTATGATGGAGCCGCGCTTCGCGTCGAATCGTCAACGCGAAACCACCTTGAACCTGGGGAGGTTGGGGACCATGCCGAATCGTCGGTTACTGGCAACAGTGCTGTCAGCAGCGTTGTTGATGCTGGGCTGCAGCGGCGGCGGATCCAGTGGGGATCCCATCGGCACGGCGCCGCCTCCACCCTCGCCAGGGCCCGGTACTGACGTGGGCTGCACCGGCAGTTGCGTCACCTCCAGCAGCTTCCTGACCGTCGCTGAAGTGCAGACGGTCATCGCCCAGGCCGTTGCGGAAAGTCAGGCCCAGGGGGTTGCATCCACCATCGCGGTCGTGGACCGGGTGGGCAACGTCATTGGCGTATTTCGCATGAACGGCGCCAGCCCGCTGGTCAAGATCTCCAGCGAACGCGGCGTGATTGGTGGTCTGGAAAACCTCGACGTTCCCTCGGAGCTGGCCGCGGTTGCCAAGGCGATAACAGGCGCCTATCTGTCCAGTGAAGGCAATGCCTTCTCCACCCGCACCGCCAGTCAGATCGTTCAGGAGCACTTCAATCCCGGCGAGTTCAACGCGCCGGCCGGTCCGCTGTTTGGCGTGCAGTTCAGTCAGTTGGCCTGTTCGGATCTGTCCGAGCGACTCGAGTCTGGGGTGAGCGCGGGGATTGGACCCAAGCGTTCGCCGCTGGGTCTGTCGGCCGATCCGGGTGGTTTCCCGCTCTACAAGGCGGGGACGCCGGTGGGTGGCGTCGGCGTTGTCGCTGATCCGATCTATGGTCTGGATGCGGTGATCAGCAACAGCGATCGCAATCCTGACGAGTTGATCGCCACCGCGGCGACTTTTGGGTTCTCGGCGCCAATCGAACGCCGCGGAGATCGCATTACGGTCGACGGCAAGACCTTCCGCTTCAGCGACGTCGATTTCGACGACATTGCCAGCACCCCCGGCGCCGGTGCCGACTTCGCCGCGATCAACGGCAGCATGGGGCAGGTGATCGCTGTGCCCGGTTATTTCGAGGGTGCGCTGGTCAACGGCACCGTCTTCGGCACCCCGCAGTCCGGATTCCGTCCGGATGACGGTCCCTTCGTCGGTCAGGACGCCTTCGTACTGGTCGATCAGAACAACGTCAACCGCTATCCACCGCGGGCTGGGACCGACGGTGCGGCGGCGCTGAGCGCCAACGAGAGCGAGGTGATCCTGCGCGAGGCGCTCAATATTGCCAATCGCGCGCGTGCTCAGATCCGTCGCCCGATCAGCACCCCGGCGCGAGTCAGTATCTCGGTGGTCGACACCAACGGTGTGGTGCTGGCCTTCGCCCGTACCCGCGATGCGCCGATCTTCGGGACCGAAGTCTCCCTGCAGAAGGCGCGGACCGCGGCCTTTTATTCCGGCGACTACGCGGCGGCCGACCTGCAATCGCTGGCGCCAGCGGCTTTTCTAAACGTGGCCAGGGTCAGCTTCAGCCCCCCGGAAGTGGAGTTCACCGTAGTGGGTCAGAGCCCGCTGGATGAGTACGTGCCCCGGGTGCAGAGCTTCCTCGGCTTGCCGGGCGCACTGACCGACGGTGGCTTCGCGTTTTCTGATCGCGCCGGCGGCAACATGTCCCGTCCGTACTACCCGGATGGAATCATCGGCACTCAGAACGGGCCCTTCAGTCGGCCCTTCGAGCGCTGGAGTCCGTTCTCCGACGGTATCCAGCTGGATCTGGTTTACAACACCGTGGCTACCCACGTGGCCTTCTATCTGAACAACCTGCCGGTCGGTTCCGAACCCGGATTCGACCTGTTCGTGGGGCCCAATCTGCTGGCTGCGCGGGGCACTCTCACCGATGTAGCGCGCGGGAGTTGCACGGGACTCAGCCGCCTGCCCAATGGAATTCAGATCTTCCCGGGAAGCGTGCCGATTTACCGCGGCAGCACGCTGGTCGGCGGCATCGGCGTTTCCGGTGACGGTATCGACCAGGACGACATGATTTCCTTCCTCGGTCTGCATAACGCCGGTCAGCTGCTCAATACCGGCGTCGGTAATGCGCCCAAGGGCATTCGCGCAGACAATCTGGTTCCGCAAAACGCGCGTCTGCGCTTCGTCCAATGTCCGGTGGCACCGTTTCTTGACTCCACCGAGCAAAACGTATGCGAGGGCAAATGAGAATGAACAATCTTTGCCTAACCGTCGCCGCATTGTCCGCAGCGCTCAGCGCTCAGCTGCATGCGGCAAACGATCAGCAGGCGCCGTTCTCGGCAGCTGACCTGATCGTTCCGAACATGAGCGGTCTGCCGGCCTACCTGTACGACGCCGACGAGGCCCAAGTGCCGCGCCGGCGACCGGGCCATCCGGCACCAGAGCGCAAGCCACCGGAAGTGATCAATCCGGACAACGCTGATCCGGCACCTATCGATGCAGTCGGTGAGTTCATTCCGGTGCCCGATCGCTGGCGAATCATGGAGTCGCTGGGCTTCAAGTTTCCCTGGTATGACCCCTACAACCAGAACGTGTGGAAGGGCGACAAGCCGATCCACGGGGACGACTGGTTCCTGCAGCTGATCGGTATTTCAGACACCATCCTGGAGCCGCGCAGCGTGCCGACCCCGGTGGGTCCACAATCGAGCCAGAACCCTGGCGCGATTGACATCTTCAGTGGTCCCGATCAGACCATTCTGGCCCAGACCTTCCTCGCCGGTATCGTCTATTACAAGGGCGACACGGTCTTCAAGCCACCCGAATACGAGTACCGGCTAACCCTGGCATTCAACTACAACCGTGTCGATGTCGACGACGTGCGCGCCCTGCAGATCAATCCGCAGTTGGGCAACACCCGCGATGATGGCTTCGTCGCAGTGCAGGA
>JAGRJL010000422.1:4007-6597 GCA_020442775.1 Lysobacterales bacterium
GATTTTCGCGGCTTCCTGTTCCAGGATCTGCAGTTCGGCGTGCGCCTGTTCGGCAACCGCGACAATAACCGCCGCCAGTACAACCTGGCCTGGTTCCGTCGGGTGGAGAAGGATACCAACTCCGGCTTGAACGACATCGATCAGGGTTTGCGAGATGACGACACCTTCGTCGCCAACTACTACTGGCAGGATTTCGGCTTCCTCGGCCTGACCTCGCAGGTGACACTGGTCTACAACCGTAATCGGGAGACCGATTTCTACTTCGACAACAACGGATTCATCGCGCGACCGGCTTCGCTGGGCCGGGAAACCCCGCGTGAGTATTCGGTTTACTACCTGGGCTACAACGTCGACGGTAAAATCGACTGGCTCAACATCACCGGCAGCTTCTACTACGCCTATGGTGACAACGACGCCGTCTTTGCCGATCGGGAAACCAAGGTGCGCGCGGGCTTCGCGGCGCTGGAGCTTTCCCGGGACTTCGACTGGATCCGCCCGCGCCTGTCGCTGCTGTGGGCCAGCGGCGACGATGATCCGATGGACGGGGAGAGCAACGGCTTCGACGCGATCTTCGAAAATCCGATTTTTGCCGGTGCCGACACCAGCTACTGGGTTCGCCAGAACGTGCCCTTCGTCGGCGGCGGCGGCGTCACTCTGGCCGGTCGCAACAGCATCTTGCCCTCACTGCGCTCGAGCAAGGAGTTGGGTCAGTCGAACTTCGATAACCCCGGCATTCGCCTGATCGGCATCGGTGCCGACTTCGATCTCACTCCGCAGCAGCGGCTGTCGTTCAACATCAACCATTACTGGTTCGACGACACCGCGGTGCTGGAGCTGGCGCGCAACCAGGGCTCGATCGACAACGACATCGGCACCGATGTGTCGGTCGCGTGGATCTGGCGTCCGTTCATGACTCAGAACGCAGTCATCCGCCTCTCTGGCGCGGTACTCGATCCGGGACAGGGGATGGAAGACCTCTATGGCGGCAACGACCAGTATTACTCGGTACTCGGCAACATCATCTTCACCTACTGAAGCAGTCTCGGCTGAGGCCGCGGAGTGGAAAGAATGAATGGCATCAGGTTAACTCGCGTCACCCTCTGCCTCTTGGCGCTTTGCTCGACGGCGTTATCTGCCTCTGAGCTGGAGAAGCCGGTCGAGCGCAGCTACACGACGGCTCCCTCGGCACCCTATACCCAGACCTGGGCGCAGGCCGATGCCAAGAGTGGGGGCTGCCTGAGCTGCCATGAAGGCACTGACCAGAAAACCATGCACGCCTCGCAGGCGGTAGTGCTGGGTTGCGTGGATTGCCATGGTGGTAACGCGGATGTGTGGAAGCCAGAAGGCATCGAGGGAGTGCCGGTAGTCGCCGCACACCACGATGAAGGACACGGCGACAGCCATGGGGGCGGTCACGGAGACGAGCACGGCCCCAGTCGCAGCTACGAACCGTCCTATTTCAGCGCCATGGAACAAGCCCATGTGCTGCCTCGCTACGTCGAACGCTGGCAGTACCCGAAATCGGCCAATCCCAAGCGCACCTATGCGGCACTGAACAAGGAATCACCGGAGTTCGTCCGCTTCATCAACCCCAGCGATCTGCGGATTGCCGATGAAGCCTGTGGTGCCTGCCATCAACCGATCGTCGAAGCGGCCAAGCGCAGCATCATGGCCACCGGCGCGATGCTGTGGGGCGGCGGCGCCTACAACAACGGCATTCTGCCTTACAAGCGCTATATCCTTGGCGAGGCCTACACCCGCGAGGGAGAACCTGCGGCGGTGACGGCGCTGGTCGAGCCCACTCCGGAAATGCAGAAGCAGGGCGCGCTCAAGCAGTTGTTCCCGCTGCCCGCCTGGGAAACGGTGCCGCCTGCTGACATCTTCCGCGTATTCGAGCGCGGTGGGCGCAATATCAACACCACCTTTGCCGAGACCGGCTTGCCCAATTCCCTGGGCCTGATCCAACGGCTGGAAGAACCGGGTCGGCCAGATCTGAAACAGTCAAACCGCGGCCCCGGCACCGGTCAGCGCGTAGCCATCCCGGTGCTGAACATCACCAAGACCCGACTGAACGACCCGAACATGTGGTTCATCGGCACCAACGACCAGCCAGGCGACTATCGCCAATCCGGCTGCGCCGCTTGCCACGTGCCCTATGCCAATGACCGAGACCCGCGCCATTCCGGTCAGTACGCCAAGTTCGGGCATGAGGGAACCACCCAGACCGGCGATCCCACCATTCCCAAGGATGAATCCGGGCATCCGCTGAAGCATGCATTCACCCGGTCGATTCCGACCAGCACCTGCATGATTTGCCATATGCATCAGCCGAACATGTTCATCAATACCTTCCTCGGCTACATCATGTGGGATTACGAGTCCGACGCGCCCTCGATGTGGCCCAAGGAGCAAAAGTACCCGGATTCGGAAGAGATCCACCGACTGCTGGAACGCAACCCCGAAGAGGCGGTGATCCGCGGCAAATGGGGTGACGAGGATTTCATGAAGCAGGTCAGCGACATGAATCCGCAGCTGCAGGACACCCAGTTCGCCGACTACCACGGTCATGGCTGGAACTTCCGCGCGATCT
>JAGRJL010000423.1 GCA_020442775.1 Lysobacterales bacterium
ACCCTAGTGCCCTTGGCCAGACGGCCGGTTTCCTTGAGCTTGCTCAGCGCGATCGGCACGCTGGCCGGGCCGATGTTGCCAAACTCGGGGAAGATGGTCAGCACCTTGCGTGGGTCGATGCCGAGCAGTCGCACCAGCTCGTCCGAATGCACTCGGCTGACCTGATGGATCACGAATTCATCCATCTCGCTGATCACCCAGCCGAAGGCCGCCCTGGCCGCCTGGAAGGTCTTGCCGGCCAGCTTCAGGCCTTCGACCATCAGGGTCTTGGTGTCGGTGATCATCCGGTCCAGATTGCCGCGGCAAAGCCGTGAGAACTGGGTGGCGGCGCGGGTGACGCTGCCCTTGTAGGCGTGACCGTCGGGGACCAGATCGCGGCGACCCAGAATCATCGCGGCGCCGCCGGAGCCCAGGGTCAGCGAGGCAAACTCGCCGCGGAACTCTTCCTCGGTGATGTCCGGACGCAGCATCCGCTCGATGGTGCGTTCGGTGATCATTCGTGAATTCTCACCATCGACGATCAGCGCGTACTCGATATCCCCGCGCTCGATCATCCGCGCAGCGATGTCCATGCCGTTGAGAAAGGCCAGGCAGGCATTCCCGACGTCGAAGTTCTGGCAGTGATCGGCCAGCTGCAGATTGCCGTGGATGATGCTCGCGGTGCTCGGCTCCAGATAGTCCCGGCACACCGATGTGTTGATCAGAATCCCCAGCTTGTCGCGGGCGATGCCGGTTTCGGCCAGCACCTTCTCGGCGGCCATGGTGGCGGCATCACTGGGCGGCGTGTCCTCATCGTAGACGTGGCGCGCGGTAATCCCGGCCAGATCTTCGAGCAGATTGCCCTTCATCCCGAGCCGATCCAGGGTGGGCTTGAGCCGCTGATTGATTTCCGCCGAAGTCAGCCGATGCGGGGCATCGACGTGGGTGACTCCGGCAATGGCGACATGTTCAAAGCGCATTCAGGGACTCGAGCTGGGCAGTAGGACCGGACACCGTAGCGATTTTGCTGCGGAGCGGCAAGAGGTATGGCCGCCACCGGCGGCCATTAGGGCCCAGGGCAAAGAGGGCACAGGGCCCAGGGGCGCGCCGACGAGGCATCCCTGGGCCCTAGGCCCTCTTGCCCTGGGCCCTCACTCAACCCTTTTCAAACCGCATCCGCCCCCCTTCCGCGGTCACCCGGATCTTCTCTCCAGCCACAAAGGCGCCCTCCAGAATCAACTTGGCCAGCGGGTTTTCGATCAGGCTTTGCACCGCGCGCTTGAGCGGGCGAGCGCCGTAGACCGGGTCGTAGCCGTAGTTGCCGAGGTAATCCAGGGCGGAATCGTCGACTTCGATGGTCAGCTCGCGCTCGGCCAGGCGCTTCTCCAGATGGCGCATCTGCAGCTGCGCGATGGCGCGGATCTGGTCCTTCTCCAGCGGGTGGAACACCACCAGCTCGTCCAGGCGGTTGATGAATTCGGGACGGAAGTGGCCCTGGACGATCTCCAGCACCGCATTCTTCATCCGCGCGTAGTTGTCCTCACCATGTAGTTCCTGGATCACCTGTGAGCCCAGATTGCTGGTCATCACGATCACACAGTTGCGAAAATCCACTGTGCGGCCCTGGCCGTCGGTCAGGCGGCCGTCGTCGAGC
>JAGRJL010000424.1 GCA_020442775.1 Lysobacterales bacterium
ACGTCGACCACGCCTGGCACGGCCTTGGCCGCGCTGTCATCGACGCTCGCCACCGTGCCGCCAAAGCGCGGGCTGTGCAGCATCGTCGCGTGCAGCATGCCGGGCAGACGCACGTCGATCGTGTAGGTCTGCTTGCCGGTGATCTTGTCTTCAGCATCGATGCGCTGGGTGCTGTCCTGACCGATCAGGCTCCAGCTACCTGCAGACTTCAGTGTCGCTTCGGCGGGTACGGGCAGTTTGGCGGCCGCTTCGAGCAGCTCGGCATAGGCTGCGCTCCTGCCGCTGCCAGCGTGCACGACGGAGCCAGCCTTGGCTTTCACCTCCGCAACGGGCACCTTCCACTGTTGCGCGGCAGCGGCGCGCAGCATGTCGCGCGCCATGGCTCCGGCTTCGCGATAGCGCTGCCAGGAGCTGGGGATGCTGCTCGACCCGCCAGTGAGCTGCAGGGCGCCACCCATCGCGATGTTGCCGTACCAGGTCGGATTGCCCGCGCGGGTTTCCACCATCACACGCTCAAGCGGCACCTCGAGTTCTTCCGCCACCAAGGTGGCCAGGCCGTGGTGCACGTACTGACCCATTTCGAACTGGCTTGAGTACACGGTGACTGTGCCGTCGGCACCGATGCCCACATAGGCTGCGAAGGGGGAGGCCTTGCCTGAGGGCGCGGCGGGCGCCGGTGCATTCGCCGCGGGTTCCGTCGGGGCTTCGCTGCTGCAGCCAATCAGGAGTGCAGCGCTGGCATAGGTGGCACCGAACAGAAACTGCCGGCGGGAAGCCTTGGGCAGTTGCGAAGCGAGAAACGGGGGAACGACGCGTCCGTGGAACATGGCGTGCACTCCTTAGCTGATCGATGCCGCGGCGGCGTGAATCGCCGCACGGATGCGGTGGTAGGTGGCACAGCGACACAGCACGCCAGACATGGCGCTGTCGATGTCAGCGTCGCTGGGCTTGGGGTTGCTCTGCAGCAAGGCAATCGCTGACATGATCTGGCCGCTCTGGCAGTAGCCGCACTGGGCAACCGCGAGATCCATCCAGGCTTTCCGGACCGCGCCGGCAACGCCGCCCTCGGCGCCCTCAATGGTGGTGATCGATTGGCCGACCGCGCCGCTGACCGGGAATACGCAGCTGCGTATGGGTTGGCCGTTCAGGTGCACCGTGCAGGCGCCGCACTGGGCCATACCGCAGCCGTACTTGGTGCCAGTCAGATCGGCGAGATCGCGCAGGGCCCACAGCAAGGGCATGTCGGGCTCGGCATCGACCTTGACCGACTGGCCGTTGACGTTGAGTTCGAATTCCATCGCGTGCTCCTTAGACGGCAAGGTATGGCTGGCTGTGTGTTCGTAGCCACACTGATCGGACCATGTTGCGCCCGGAGTGAGGCCATGGACGAAGCAGGAAATCCCAACGCGAGCTATGGTAGCGCTTCGACGGGTAGCGCGTTTGACGGTCGGAGCGTTCCCGCCATCGTGGTCTGAATCGAGGTGCGTTTCGCGTGTGGGTTCATTGCTTGGCGGTCCCCGTGGCTCGCCGCGAGAATGTGGATCACCTGGCTACGAAGTTGGGTGGGATGCATCTCAGCAGCGACGACGGGACAACCGTCGGATCGCCGAACTGCGGGAGTCGGTGCGTTCGGTCGACACGAAACGGTTGGCGGCGCACTTCAATGCCCGCCAAACGCTGCGCCAGGCTCTATCGGCTGAACTGATCGAGGTCGCTGATCCGATCTTGCGTCAGCTGATCGCCTTGCAGCGAGGTTGACCCCATCGGTTCCGCTACCGAGGCGCTCTGCCGACCGCGACCAATGGCGGCCCAAAGCGCCAGTAGATCACGCTGATGATGGTCGGGAAGATGAAGCCTCTCAGATAGGAAAGCGGGTGGCGGCCCTCGGTGAAGTCGACCGGCAGCTGGCCGAAGTGGGCCCAATAGTGCGTCGCGACCAGCCCCGAGATGCCAATCCACATGCCCCACAAGCCAATTCGCTTACCGGCAAGCACCAGCACCAGGCCAATGACAATGACGACTCGTAGTGCCGACTGCAGATGGTCGTAGTACAAGCTCGCTGCAGATCCGGCGCCCAGGTAGAGATCATGCAGGGTGTAGAGGTGATAGAAGATCAGCAGTCCCGCCAGGATCAGAATCAGCAGGCGGCCGGCTTGCGCGGCAATCGCATTTGATTTCGTCACTTCCCATCTCGTCAGTTGTTGTCGGGCGATGGATGCGCGGGGGAGGACGCGGGTTGCAGTGGGGCGAGCAACCAGAACACAGTCTGCGGTCCCCTTTTTCTCGAATCTCTGCTCTGATAGCCCCACCGCAAGACGATCAGGCCGAACCGCATGGGGAACCGCAGGGGCTTTCTGAAATGGTCGGCCGCGGTCGCGGCGACGCCGCTGCTCGCGAAAACGGGCGGCGCGACGGTCTTGCCCGCCGGGCTGCCGATCTCGTCTGCGCTGCCCGAGGTACTTGCGCGCGACGAGGCGCACTGGCGGGCGGTTCGGGCGCTATATCCGGTGCAGGACGAGATCATCAATCTCGAACACGGCTACTGGGGCAAGATGTCCCGGTCGGTGGAGGAGGCTTACCTTCGCCACACGCGCCGGGTCAATCAGGACCTGTCCTGGTACGCGCGACGCGACTATGAACGCGATTTTCTCGCCGCGCGCGCCTCGGTTGCCGAAGCGCTGGGGGTCAAGCTGAACGAACTGATGCTGACCCGCAACGCCACCGAGTCCTTCGTCAATCTGATCACCCAGTTCCAGGGCCTCAAGCCCGGCGACGAAATCCTCTGGGCTGACGCCGACTACCCCGAATTCAAGAAGATGATGGCTTGGCTGGCCGAAACCCGGCAGGTCAGCGGCCACACCATCAAGCTGCCGGCGTCCGGCAGCGACGAGGATTACCTGCAGGTCTATCGGCAGGCCATTGAGGCCCAGCCCAAGCTCAAGCTGATGCTGCTCACCCACGTCAGCAATCAGCACGGACTGACGTTGCCGGTGCGCAAGATCGCCGCGCTGGCGAAGAAGCGCGGGATCCATGTGATCTGCGACTGCGCGCAGTCCTGGGGTTTGCTTGATTTCCGGCTCGACGATCTGGGCGTCGACTGGGCCGTGTTCAACCTGCACAAATGGATCGGCTCGCCAGTCGGCGTCGGCGCGCTGTACATGCGCGAAGGCACCCTGGGCGCGGTCCAGCCCTTCCCCGGCGCAGCGGCCAGCGATGCCGACGTCTCCAGCCGTGTGCACATGGCCACCGCCAACTTCGCCGCCTTCCTCACCGTGCCCGAGGCGCTGGCCTTTCACCAGGCAATTGGCGGCGCGAACAAGGAGGCCCGGTTGCGATACCTGCGCGAATCTTGGGTGGAGCCTCTGGGGGATATCGAGGGTGTGGAGATACTCGGTGCAGCCAGCGCAGAAAACGCCACCGGGATGGGCGGATTACGGCTGCGCGGCCGGACCAGCAAAGCCGATGCCGAAGAACTGCAGTCGCGGCTGCAGCATCAATTTGGGGTGTTTACGGTGGTGCGGGATGGGCTGGCGAGCGGGGCGTGCGTGCGGGTGACGCCGCAGGTGTTCAGCTCGGTGAGGGAGGTGGAAGTGTTTGTGGAGGCGGTGGAAGAGATTGCGGCGACGAGCTGAGGGTGCGACGACGGGCGGCCGGGCGTTATGACTTGCAGCCCTCGGGGGCTTAGTCGCTGCGTGCATCGCCCACCCGCTACTTGCGCTGCCTTCGGGTGCTATTAATTGTCTCTAGTATCGTTTCATATTGTCGGCGGATGTGTTTATATTAAACAATTGAATCAATCAATTAAGTGACTTGAATCGTTTCATAAATAGTTTCATCATGAGTCATGAATGATAGTGCGCAACAGCGCTCCCAACTGATCAGAACGCTGCTGCAGCGCGGCGCGATGCGCGCGGGCGAGCTACAGGAAAGCCTGGGAATCAGTCGCGCGACGCTGTCGCGTCAAGTCGCCAGGGCGGGCGATCAGGTGCAGCGCTACGGTGCGGCCCGGGCAACCGTGTACGCCACCCGCCGACAGATTGCCAACGCATCGGCGTGGCCGCTCTATCGCATCGGTGCCGACGCGCAAGTCGAAATACTCGGTTCCCTGGAGGCCATCGGGCGCGGCCAGTTCGCGCTTCGTCCGCAGCATGCACTGCCGGCCCTGATGCCCGCCCCCCAATTTGCTGCCGGGGTTTTTCCTGATCTGCCGTGGTTCCTTGACGATCTGCGTCCGCAGGGCTTTCTGGGTCGCCACTTCGCCCACAGGCTGGCGACGGTTCTGAACGTGCCGAGCGATCTGACCCGGTGGAACGGCGATCATGTGATCACTGCCCTGGTTCACGCCGGTGAGGATCTGACGGGCGACCTGGTTCTGGGCGAGGCCAGTCTTCAGCGCGCGCTGGCGGCCGCTGATTGCTCGACTGGGGCGATCGCGCCGACCGAACGCGAACAGGTATATCCGTCGCTGGCGGCAGCAGCGCTGGCCGGTGAGCCGGTCGGTTCCTCGCCGGGCGGTGAGCAGCAGAAGTTCACGACCATCCTGCGCTTGAGCCATGGCCGCGAATCGCTGATCGTCAAGTTCAGCCAGGCTCAGGGCAATCCCGTTGCCGAGCGCTGGGCCTCCCTTCTCCGCGCCGAAGCGCTGGCCGCGCGAGTGCTCAACGAACATGGCATCGCCGCCGCCGACAATCGCGTGTTGGAAACCGGCGAGATGATCTTCCTGGAGTCCCCGCGCTTCGACCGCACTACCAGTCTGGGCCGGCGCGGCCAGGTCTCGCTCGCCGCGCTGAGCTCGGCATTCTATGGTCTCGCCGATGCACCCTGGTGGCAGCTCGCCACCAGATTGCAGCGCGATGGCTGGATCAGCGCCGAAGACGCACTGACCCTGCAACGCGTCTACTGGTACGGTGCCCTGATCGGCAACAGCGACATGCATCTCGGTAATGCCGCCCTTCAGTTGTGCGACCAGCGACCGCTGCCGCTATGTCCGGTCTACGACATGCTGCCCATGCTCTGGCGACCCACTGCCCAAGGCAGCCTGCCCGAACGCCAGCTCATTCCACCCCTTCCGGCGTCGGGACAGTTGGACGCTTGGCGGTGGGCGGCCAGCGCCGCGTCGGAGTTCTGGGCGCGGTTGGCGGATGAGGTGGGGATTGATGATGGGTTGCGGTTGGGGGCGGATCAGGCTGTGACGGCGGTTCGGCGGGGGTTGGGGCGATTTGGGTAGCGGTGATGCGGTGCGAGGAGTTGGGGTTGGTGGCGGTGTGTGAAGTGGAACTGGCAGATTGGCAGGCCGGCGAGTTTTTGTAGGATTGGATGCATCGATGATGGTTCTGACCCCGTTGGCTCGGCGAATGGCCATGCGTTTGTCGACTTACAAGGCTTGAGTATGGTGGCTGGCACGCTTGCTTGAGCGCGCAGAGACCGTCGCCAGCTGGCGCTGCGCCTCGATGTCCTGCCTGGGTGGTGCGCCAAACAGCCGGGAATACTCGCGCGAGAACTGGGATGGGCTCTCGTAGCCGGTTCGATAGGCGGCGCTGGCGGCATCGACATGCTCGCCCAGCATGATTCGGCGTGCCTCGGTGAGTCGCAAACGCTTCTGGTATTGAAGCGGGCTCAACGCGGTGAGCTCGCGGAAATGATGGTGGAAGGTGGAAGGGCTCATCTGCGCGCGCTGAGCCAGCGCTTCGACGCGCAGTGGTTCGCTGTAGTGCAGTTTCATCCACTCGATCGCGTGGGCAATGCGATGGGTCTGGCTTCCAGCGGAAACCATCTGCCTGAGCCGGGCGCCCTGTTCGCTCATTAGCACGCGCCAACAGATCTCGCGCTGGATCATCGGCGCGAGAACGGCGATGGACTCGGGCTCGTCGAGCAGCGCAACCAGACGTACGAAGGCATCCAGCAAGGCGGGCGTCACGTGGCCGAGGGCCATGCCACGAGCCGTGCCGTTCTCGCGCGCCAACTTGACCGGCGCACGCAACAACAGCTCGCCGACGACTCGCAGATCGAGCTTTAGTACCACACCCAGATACGGCCGTTCACGACTGGCCTCGAGTACCTGCATCGTGGCAGGCAGATCCAGGGAGGTGATCAGGAAGCGACGGGGGTCATAGCGATAGATTTCCTCGCCCAAGGACATCGATTTCGCGCCCTGCACGACCAGGGCCACGCTGGGCTCCACCACGCATGCCGTGCAGTCCGAAGCCGAGTCACGCCGGTAAAACTCCAGATCCGCAATGGCCGTGGTGGCGTGATCCGCGCCGTCCGTCCAGCGCGCTGCCGCCTTGGCCAGGCGCGCGCTCGACCCCTCGATCGCATCCTGCTCATCCATTCCCTGACTCCCGCGGCCAATGGGCCGGCAACGATTCTTGGTGCCCAGCAGGGTAGCCGAGAGCCGGACCAAGTATATGACTATCCTCTGCTAGATCAGAGAATCAGGCAATGATTTTGGGGATTTAGCTATCGAAGTCAGGGCGTGATCGGAATAATGCTTACATCGAGACCGACCAGCCTCGCGCCCCCATGGCTCATCCCAGCTGACGGCGGCGCGTCAAACCGAAGCGACGACTTCCAGGAGACTTCAAGATGACCGTTCTGCACGAGCACTACGCCTTGTCCAACGACGTGGCGATCCCGAAACTGGGGCTGGGCACCTGGATGATCGGCAATGACGCCGTCGTGCAGGCCGTCAAGGATGCGGTCGCCCTTGGCTATCGACATATCGATACCGCGCAGGCCTACGCGAACGAGGCGGGTGTGGGCGAGGGTATTCGCAGGTGTGGGCTGCCCCGCGAGCAGATCTTCCTGACCACCAAGCTCGCGGCCGAACTGAAGTCCTACGACGAGGCTGCTGCCGCGATCGACGGTTCCTTGCAAAAGCTCGGGGTCGACCGGATCGACCTGATGCTCATTCACAGCCCGCAGCCATGGCGGCGCTTCGGTGACTCGGATCGCTTCTTCGAAGGCAACCGGGAGGCTTGGCGCGCACTTGAAGACGCGTATCAGGCGGGCAAGCTCCGAGCCATTGGCGTGTCCAACTTCCAGACGGTCGATCTCGACAACCTGCTGTCGGCGTGCCAGGTCAGGCCGATGGTCAATCAGGTCCTGGCGCACATCAGCAATACGCCCGCGGAGCTGATTCGCTACACCCAGGCGCAGGGCATTCTCGTCGAGGCCTATTCGCCGATCGCCCATGGTCAGCTGCTGAAGAACCAGCAGGTCTCCGACATGGCCAGGCGCTACGGCGTGTCCATTCCACAGCTGTCGATTCGCTACGACCTGCAGCTGGGTCTGCTGCCCTTGCCCAAGACAGCCAACCCGGCCCACATGAAAAACAACGCCGACGTGGACTTCGTCATCTCGGACTCAGACATGGAAGTCCTGCAGCAGCTGCCGACGATCGAGGACTACGGCGAGGACCGCAACATGCCCGTATTCGGTGGCAAGTTGAGCTGAAGCCGTGCGGGCCGGCCGTGCCTCGACACCTTTGCTGACCCCTGGAGATCTGGCATGAATCCGGCACACACCCTATTCCGGACCCTTGTACTGGCAGCGAGCGGCCTTGCTGCTGCCTCTGTTCACTCAGCCAGCGTGGAGACCACCATGCAATCCATTTATCGCGCGGAATCCCAGCAGGTCTTTGCGGGCCCCGAGGAAAACTTCACCGGTGACGTGCGGGTGAGGCTGCTGTTCCCGCCGACCGCAGACACCCCGTTCTCGGGCGCCTATGTCAGCTTCCAGCCTGGAGCACGGACCGCCTGGCATCGCCACCCCGGTGGCCAACATATGATCGTCACCGAGGGCACGGCGCTGACCGGTACGCGCGATGGCACGATCATCGAGTTCCAGGAGGGCGAAACCGTCTGGTGTCCGCCCGGCATCGACCACTGGCACGGCGCGACCGAATGTGCGGCGATGACCCATCTGGTGCTGACCGGCGTTCGCGAGAACGGAAACGTCGAGTGGAAGGAGAAGGTCACCGATGAGGTCTATAGTGCTGGCCGTGAGGTCGGTGAATCGGGACCCCGATCAGATCAGGCGCTGGCGCAAGGGCTCCGCGCCCTGGTTCCGATCGCGGCGTTCACCGCCTCAGGTGATCAGGCGGCACTGAGGACGGCGATCGTTGCAGGCCTCGATGGTGGTCTCAGCATCAACGAGATCAGGGAAGCTCAAGTCCATCTATATGCCTATGCCGGATTTCCGCGAGCACTGAATGCGGTCGCCAACCTGATGACCGTAGTGGCTGAGCGAAAGGCGGCAGGCAAGGACGATGATGCAGGACCCGAGCCTGCAGCGTTTCCTGAGGGCGGACGTAGCCTCGAGATCGGCAAGGCCGTGCAGACCGAACT
>JAGRJL010000425.1:0-8935 GCA_020442775.1 Lysobacterales bacterium
AGCATCTGCGGGGTCTGGTTGCAGTCGTCGTCAATCGCCTGCTTGCCCAGCATGATCAGACCCGGCTGTTCCTTGGCCACCAGTGCGGCCAGCACCCGAGCGGCGGTCAGCGGCTGAATCGCGTTGTCGGTCTTGACCAGAATCCCGCGATTGGCGCCCATCGCCAGCCCGGAATCGAGCTGCTGCATCGCCTTCTGCGGCCCGATGGTGACCGCGATCACTTCTTCGGCATGCCCGGCATCGCGAATCCGCAAGGCCTCTTCCAGGGCGATTTCGTCGAAAGGGTTGATACTCATCTTCACGCCATCGATGGCCACACCACTGCCATCGGGCTTGACCTGCACCCGCACGGTGTAGTCGACCACGCGCTTGAGGGCGACGAGAATTTTCATCGAGCGCCATCCTTTGAAAGTTGGGGAGCGGCGATTCTAGCCGCTCGTACGTGAGTACGGGGCGCAGGCCGGCAAATTCCGCAATTCCCGTAGGGCCGGCAGCAGCCGGGCTCAGCGCTCGGCGGTTGGCAGGCGCAGCAGGGGCTGCCCCATGCGCACCGTTACGCCCTGACTCACGCCGTCGGCCAGCGAAAAGCCGGCAGGCGCAAAGACAATGATGGTCGAACCATGCTCGAACCAGCCCATCTGCTGCCCCTTGGCCAGACTGGCATCGCAATCAATGGGGTTCATGCCCCGGTACTTGAGGTGCAGCAGCACGTTGATGAAGCTCAGTCGAATGCTGGCCACCAGGATTGCCGCCACCGGGACCATCAGGATGGAATGGCCGCTTCGGTCCAGCTCGGCCCGGATCATCGCCCGTTCGTTCTTGCAGAACAGCTTCTCCACCCGCTTGAGCGCGATCGGATTGACGTTCCAGGTGTCGCCGGAAAAGTAGCGTACCTGGCTCACCCGGCAGTCATGCGGGGCGTGGAAGCGGTGGTACATCGCCGAAGTCAGGCGCAGGGTGACGTAGCAGCCGTCGCGCAGGGTTTCGACGATCTCATCGTCGCCGAGCAGATCAGTGAGCGTGTAGGGAAAGCCCTTGGCCTGGATCACCTCGAGTCCGCGAATCTGGCCGCAGGCCCCGACGATGCCGTCGCTGGGACTGGTCAACAGCGCCGGATCTGAAGCAATCGGTCGGGCCCCTTCCTTCAGCTCCCGGATGAAGCACTCATGCAGGCTGGCGAAGCGGGTGTCCCTGGCTTCGCTCAGGTCCAGATCGGTGAACAGCTTCCACAGACCGATCGCCGTTCGGCACACCAGCGGATGGCGAATCCGGCTGATACGGCCGACCAGATGAGTCAGCCACAGGCGAGGAATCCGGTTGGTGAGCAGGAAATTGACATCTTCGTTTAGGAAGATCCGCTGCAGCGACCGCCGAATGCCGGCTACACCAGCGCTGGATTCCATTCCGCGGCCATCCATCAGCAAACATACGGGCGACAGATGAAAGCAGTATTGCTTTACAGTTTTGCGGCAGCGGCATCAGTTTGGCTGCTGCACCGGATCTACCGACGGCTGCAGCTGTCCCTGGCCAAGCACCCTTCGCTGGCTGGACATTCCAGGATGGCCCAGCGAGTCGCAGGCTGGCTGCCAATGCTGGCATATGATGAACGGCAATTCTTTCGCGCCGACGACCCGCCCGAGGAGATCGCCGTTCAGCGCGAGCGGTCGCTGAACCGCCTCGGCGCCGAATACGCCGCGCGCTTCCCCAGGACCACCGCCCTGACCGCCCAGTGCACACCGGGCGTCTCCGATCTGCAGTTCACCGCCCGCTATCGCGTCCCCTTTCAGTTCAGTCCGATCGTGCGCGAGCGACTCAAGGCCGGCAGCTTCGCGGCCTCGGCCGAAGGGGTCACGGTCACCGACCTCGACGGCAATCGCTGCTACGACCTGACCGGCTCCTATGGGGTCAACCTGCTCGGAATCGACGTATACAAGGCGTGCATCGCAGAAGCGGTGGATCTGGTCGGCGACCTGGGGCCGGTACTGGGTTCCTACCACCCGCTGCTGGCCAGCAATGTGGCCCGCCTGCGGCAGATCTCCGGGCAGGACGAGGTCTCTTTCCACATGTCCGGCACCGAAGCGGTGATGCAGGCGGTGCGGCTGGCCCGCTATCACACCGGGCGCAGCCATCTGGTGCGCTTCTGCGGCGCCTACCACGGCTGGTGGGGCGAAGTGCAGCCCGGGGTGGGCAATCCGGTCCGCGAGCGCGCCACCTACACCCTCAAGGACATGGACGAAGCCACCCTGCGGGTGCTGCGCACGCGCCGTGATATCGCCTGCGTGCTGGTCAATCCGCTGCAGGCGCTGCACCCCAACGCCAATGCGCCCAGCGACTCCACCCTGGTCGACAGCTCGCGCTCGGCGCAGTTCCAGCACGAGGCCTACACGACCTGGCTGCAGCGGCTGGCGGAGGTCTGCAGGGCGCGCGGTATCGTTTTGATTCTGGACGAAGTCTTTGTCGGTTTCCGGCTCGCGCCCGGGGGCGCTCAGGCGTACTTCAACCTGCGCGCCGACATGGTTGCCTATGGCAAGACCCTGGGTGGCGGTTTGCCGGTCGGGGTGCTCTGCGGCCGGCATGAGCTGATGGCGCGCTACCGGGAGAAGCACCCGGCCGACATCTGCTTCGCCCGCGGCACCTTCAACTCCCACCCCTACGTGATGGGCGCAATGCATGCCTTCCTGCAGCGGCTGGACGAACCGGCCACGCAGGCCCTGTATGAGGACCTGGACGCCCGCTGGAACGCCCGTGCGATGCAGCTCAACCGGCGTCTGGCTGAAGCCCAGCTGCCGCTGCGGGTGGCCAATCTGTCCACCATCTGGACCATCTGCTACACCCGTCCATCGCGCTACAACTGGATGCTGCAGTTCTATCTGCGGCTGCACGGACTGGCGCTGAGCTGGGTCGGCAGCGGCCGACTGATCTTCAGCCTCAACTACACTGACGCCGACTTCACGGCCGTTTGTGACCGCCTGCTCGCCGCCGCGCAGCAGATGCGCGACGACGGCTGGTGGTGGCGCAATCCGCAGCTGGACAACCGGGCAATCAGGCGCCGGGTGCTGCGCGAGTTGCTCAGTCAGGCGTTCGCGCGTGCATCGGGTCAATCCACTCGCCCCGCAGCAGCTGCAGCGGCGCCCGGTGATAGAGCTTGATGTCGTGGAAGGGGTCGGTGAGGATCTTGGTCAGCCACACCAGGCCGGTCTGCACGTCGCGAATGAAAAACAGCTGCACGGTGCGGAACAGCAGCCCGCCGATGGCAACCACCAGCCAGATCAGCGCGACCTGCTCGATCAGCTGGTCGCGGGTCGCGTAGGGTTCGAACCAGCCCATCAGCGTCGGGTCGAACAGCAGGGCCAGCGGTGAGATCGCCCAGATGCTCAGCAGCACTACCTTGCGCCGCAGGTTGTAGCCGACCTTGATGTCTTCCTTGTGCTCATGGGTCGCCTGATTGACCTCATCGAAGCCCTTGGGCTCGAAGAAGAAGTGCCCGATCTGCCGGCTCACCATCGCCACCAGCCAGCCGACCAGGGCAGCTGCGGCGGGATTGGTGAGCAACAGCCAATAGGTGCAGAGAAAACTCAGCGCACTGATCAGGTGCAGGGTCTGATTGACGCGGCTGTGGTGATAGTAGCGATGGTCATCCCAACGCTGAATTGCCAGGGCTTGACGGAAAGTCTGCATGGGCTGCGCACGGTAGTGGAGTGTGGCGCATGTGTTACAGCAGCAACTTGAAAGAACCATGACAGTGGCGTGTGCTCCGCCACCCGGAGCCGGCAGTCGAGCCCAGTTCGGACCCGGATTCAGGGTTCCTCAGTGGCCGGTCCGCAGATGATTGCGCTATCCGGCGCCTACCAAAGCGCGTCGCGCAGCTTGTACCAGGCCATCGCGGTGGCCAGCAGCGGCATTCGCAGGTATTTGCCGCCCGGAAAGGGGCGATGGCGGATTCTTTCGAACAGATCCAGACGTTCGGCTTGACCGGCGATGGCCTCGGCGATCACCCGTCCGGCGATCCCGGAAACCGCCATCCCGTGGCCGGAATAGCCGTGTGCGTAGTAGACGTTGCTGCCAATGCGGCCAAAATCCGGGGCCCGGTTCATGGTAATCCCGAGGAACCCACCCCACAGGTATTCGAAGTCCACGCCGCTCAGCTGTGGAAAGACCGCATGCATGCGTCGCCGCATGGTGCCGCGCAGCGCGGGCGGCTCGATTGCGGAATAGCTGGCCCGACCACCAAACAGCAGCCGACGGTCGGCGCTGAGCCGGAAATAGTCGAGCGCCCAGTTGATATCGGCCACCGCCATGTCGTTGTTGATCAGGCCGTTGGCAGTCGCCTCATCCAGCGGCGGGGTTGCGGCGATATAGGTGCCTACCGGCATGATCCGCCGATCCAGATTGGGTTCCAGTCCGCCCAGATAGGCGTTGCCGGCCAGCACCACAAAATCAGCGCGGAGCTGCCCCTTTGGGCATTGCAAGCTGACGCTTTCACCAGGCTGCAGCGCAAACACCGGGCTGTGCTCAAGGATCTGGACCCCAGCGGCCAGCGCGGCGCGGGCGACGCCCAGGGTGTAGTTCAGCGGATGCAGGTGCCCGCTTTGCGCGTCGTACAGGCCACCCAGATAGCGGCGGCTGCCCAGGTGCTGCTGCAGTCGCTCGGCGCTCCACCAATCGGTCTGATAGTCATAATGTTCGGCGAGATCGCTTTGCCAGCCGCGCAGTTCGCTCACCTGCCGCGGCTTGATCGGCACATGAACGTGCCCGGCGCGCCAGTCACAGTCGATCTGATGTTCCTCGCGTCGCCGGTGAATCAGGTCCACCGCCTCGCTGGACCAATCGAACAGATGGCGGGCGTCGTCACGGCCCAGCAACTTCTCCAGCTTGCTCTGGTCGCAACCCCAGCCAACGATGATCTGGCCACCACTGCGTCCAGACGCACCCCAGCCGACCCGCCGGGCCTCCAGCAGCGCCACGCGATAACCCTTTTCGGCCAGCTCCAGCGCGGCCGACAGGCCGGTCAGCCCGCCGCCGACGACGGCCACATCGCAGCGCTGTTCACCCTGCAGCGGTGGCTGCTCGGGCCACGGATGCGCGGTGGCGGCATAGTAGCTGAGCGCGTCAGAGAGATCGTTGGCCATCGCTCAATCGCTCGTCAACGAATTCGCTTGGGGGACAGCAATAGCGCCGATCCTGCCGGCCATCGCCGCCAGCGGCTGGATCAGAGTGCGCGCAGATACCATCGGTATTCCAGGTCGGTGACCTCGGCGTGGAAGCTGCGCAGCTCCTTGAGTTTCTGCTGCCCGTAAATGTGACGGAAATCGGTTCCGAAATGATCGGCGACGAAATCGCTTTGCAGAAAATCGCCGATCGCCTGGCGCCAGAACTGCTCGCGCAGCTGGGTTTGCTCGTAGGCATTGCCGACCACCGGAGGACCGGGATCGTATTGCTGATCAAGCCCATCCAAAATCCCCGCCAGCACTGCAGCGGTGATCAGGTAGGGATTGGCGTCGGCGCCCGCGATGCGATGCTCGATCCGGGTATTGCGCTCGTCGCTGTGGGGTATCCGCAAGGCGACGGTGCGATTGTTGTAGCCCCAGCACTCGTTCAGCGGCACGAAGGCGTTGAGCACGAAACGCCGATAGCTGTTGGCGTGCGGCGCAAACAACAACATGCAGTCGCTGCTGCTGCGCTGTAGCCCGCCAATCGCGAAGCGCAGGGGGTCGGCAGGCTCGCCCACCGGACTGGCGAAGATGTTGTTGCCTTGCTGATCCAGCAGACTGACATGAATGTGGGTGCCACTGCCGGCCTGGTCGACAAAGGGCTTGGCCATGAAGCTGGCGAGCATGCCCTGCTGTTCGGCGATGGCCTTGATCGTGCGCTTGAGCATCAGTGCGTCGTCGCAGGCCGCCAGCGCGTCATCGCGATGGTGCAGATTGATCTCGAACTGGCCGGGGGCATATTCGGCCACCGCGGTGTCGGCCGGGATCTCCTGCTCGCGACAGGCGGCGGACACCGCGTCGGTGAATTCGCTGTAGTCGACCAGATCCTGAATGTAATAGACCTGGGTCGACGCATTGCGATCACCGGTCGCCGGATTGATCGAGGTCTGCGGCCGTCCGTCCGGGCCCATCTGCGCGTCCAGCAGGTAGAACTCCATCTCCACCGCCACCACCGGCTTCAGCCCACGCTCGGCAAAGCGCGCCAGCACTCCGCGGAGCACCTCGCGAGGATTGGCTGCGAAGGCGCCGCCCTCCGCGTCCTCCATGGTCAGCAGCAGTTGGGCCATCGGCGGCGAAAGCCAGGGCACCGCGCGCAGAGTGCCGGGCACCGGACGACAGATCCGGTCCTCGTCGCCAATGTCATAGCCCAGCCCGGTCTCCTCCACCGTGTTGCCGGTAATGTCGGTGGCGATCAGCGACATCGGCAGGCAGACCCCATTCTGGTAGACCTTGTCCAGGCTCTCCAGCGCGACCCGCTTGCCGCGGAGCAGGCCATTCATGTCCGGCAACAGCAAGTCCACCTGGGTGCAGCCGCTCAGGGCCTGCAGGCGCGCCGCATCCACAGCGGGAATCGAGTGAGTGATAGCCATGGCCGCTGCCGGGACCGGAGAAAGCCCGATGCTAGCAGAAGCTGTCAAGAATACTCATCACTTTCGATGGGCGTGCGCTCGACAGCAAGTCAGAACGGCATCCGAGACGCGAATTTGGGCCCTCTTCCGCCGAAATTGCTAAGCGGCCGTTGATGAAATCAAACAGCGGGAGTAGTGTTGAATCAATCCCGCCCAAGCCCTAGGGCCACGAATCGATGCGCGCCAAGCCCTGGATTGGAATTCCAGCAGACACCAAGGAAGTCGGCCTGCACCCCAGTCAGGTGGTGGGAGACAAATATGTCAATGCAATTGCTGACGCTGCCGACGCAATACCGCTGATCCTGCCTTCGCTCAGCCCGGGCCTGCCCTTCGAGTCGATCCTGGAGTCGCTCGACGGTCTGTTTCTGACCGGTGCCTACAGCAACATCGAACCCCGACACTACGGCAACGAGCCCAGCTACCCCGGCAACCTGCACGACCCGGTCCGCGACGAGAATACCCTCGGGCTGATTCCGACGGCGATCAAGCTGGGGCTGCCGGTCCTGGCCGTCTGCCGCGGAATGCAGGAAGTCAACGTGGCATTGGGTGGCAGCCTGCATCAGAAGGTGCAGGAAGTTGAGGGTCTCAGCGATCACCGGGAACCCGATGCCGCGCCGCTGGATATTCGCTACGCGCCGGCGCACTCGGTGACGCTCAATCCCACCGGCATCTTGTGGCCGATCGCCGGTTCCGATGAGGTACAGGTCAACTCCCTGCACGGGCAAGGTGTGCGCGATTTGGCCCCTGGTCTACGCGTTGAGGCGACCGCTGGCGACGGTTTGATCGAGGCATTCAGCCTGGAACCCGACCAGGGATTCCTGCTCGCGGTTCAGTGGCACCCGGAATGGAAGCCTCGCCACTACCCCTTTTACCTGGGCATCTTCCAGCGCTTCGGCCAGGTTTGCAGGGAGCGCGCCGCCGCGCGGGGGTCGGGCTAGCTTTTCGCGGGCGAACTGGTTCGGTTCGCCTATCCGTGCGCCACCCTTTAGGATGCTTCCAGGCTAACCAACCGCAGACCCTCATGGCCAAGAAAAGAGCGAACAACAAGGCGCCGGAAACGCCGCAGAATGCGGTTCATCGCTGGCTCAAGGAACGCCGCATTACCGAAGTGGAGTGCCTGGTACCGGACATGACCGGCAACGCCCGCGGCAAGATCATCCCGGCCTCCAAGTTCTCCCGTGAATATGCTCTGCGCCTGCCGGAAGGCATATTCGCCACCACGGTGACTGGCGACTACCCGGATGACTACGACGAACTGACCTCGCCTTCCGATTCCGACATGGTGCTGCGGCCGGATCCGGATACGGTCCGGGTGGTGCCATGGGCTACCGACCCCACCGCGCAGATCATTCACGACTGCTACACCAAGGATGGCCGGCCGCATGATCTGGCGCCGCGCAATGTCCTGCGCCGCATCCTGACTCAGTTCGATGATCTGGGCCTGAAACCGATCGTGGCCCCGGAGCTGGAGTTTTTCCTGGTTCAGCGCAACACCGATCCGGATCTGCCGCTGCTGCCGCCGGCCGGCCGATCGGGGCGTCCGGAAACCGCGCGCCAGTCCTATTCGATCGACGCGGTCAACGAGTTCGACCCGATTCTCGACGACATGTACGACTACGCCGAGGCGATGGAGCTGGACGTGGACGCGCTGATCCACGAATCGGGCGCGGCGCAGTTGGAAGTCAACTTTGAACACGCCGATCCGCTCTCGCGAGCCGATCAGGTGTTCCTGTTCAAGCGCACCATGCGCGAGGCCGCGCTACGCCACGGCGTTTACGCCACCTTCCTGGCCAAGCCGATGGAGAATGAGCCTGGCAGCGCCATGCATATCCATCAGAGCCTGGTCGATGCATCCTCCGGCAAGAATGCCTTCGCCGGCGAGCGTCCCGGCGAAGCCAGTCAGCTGTTCATGCACTACCTGGGCGGACTGCAGAAATATGCCCCCCTGGCGATGGCTTTCATGGCTCCCAACGTCAACTCCTATCGGCGCATGAACAAGGAAGGCGTGGCACCGATCAACGTGCAGTGGGGCTACGACAATCGCACCTGCGGCCTGCGCGTGCCCATCGACACCCCCGAGAACACCCGGGTCGAGAGTCGCTTCGCCGGATCGGACGCCAACCCCTTTCTCGCGATGGCGGCGACCCTGGCCTGCGGCCTGCTCGGGATCAAGGAACATCTCACCCCCACCGAGCCACTGGTCACCAGCGCGCAGGACCATGGATACGGGCTGCCGCGCTCGATGGAGGAGGCGCTCAATCTGCTCTCTGATTGCGAAGAACTGCAGAACATCCTGGGAAAGCGCTTCACCCGTGC
>JAGRJL010000425.1:9036-9642 GCA_020442775.1 Lysobacterales bacterium
CGGCAGCGCAACGACGGTGCAATCTGCGGTTATGCTCGGCAACCTGACTGCAACATGAACGCAATGATGCACACCTCCTGCAGACTCCTGAACCCAGCAAACCGACATGCCTGATTCCGATATCGCTCTGCTGCAACAGCTGGACGCTGCACACCACCTGCACCCGTTCAGCAACAACGCCGAACTCGGCCGCATCGGCACCCGGGTTTTAACCCGCGGCGAAGGGGTCTATGTCTGGGACGCCGCCGGCAACCGCCTGCTGGATGCCTTTGCCGGACTGTGGTGCGTCAATCTCGGCTACGGGCGCAAGGAACTGGTCGAGGCGGCCAGCCAGCAGATGCTGAAACTGCCGTATTACAACAGCTTCTTCCAGTGCACCACTGAACCAACCATCCGGCTGGCGGCGGAGATCGCCAAGCTGGCGCCCGGTGATCTCAATCATGTGTTCTTCACCAACTCGGGTTCGGAAGCCAACGACACCGTGGTGCGCATGGTCCGCCATTTCTGGGCGGTGCAGGGACAGCCGCAGCGCAATGTGATCATCGGCCGGCAGAACGGCTATCACGGCTCCACCGTCGCCGGCGCCAGCCTCGGCGGGATGAAGGG
>JAGRJL010000425.1:9688-11239 GCA_020442775.1 Lysobacterales bacterium
TACTGGTTTGGCGAAGGCGGACGCAAGACTCCGGAGGAGTTCGGCCGCCAGCGAGCCGCCCTGCTGGAGCGAAAAATCCTCAAGCTGGGACCGGAGCGGGTCGCCGCGTTCATCGCTGAGCCGATTCAAGGGGCGGCCGGAGTCTTCATTCCGCCGGACAGCTATTGGCCGGACGTGCAGCGGATCTGCCGGCTGTACGACGTGCTGCTGATCGCCGACGAAGTCGTGTGTGGATTCGGCCGCACCGGCCACTGGTTCGGCAGCCAGCATTTCGGGGTCCAGCCCGACGTCATGACCATTGCCAAGGGGCTCACCTCGGGCTACCTGCCGATGGGCGGGGTGATCTTCAACGACCGCATTGCCGGCGTGTTGAAGGAACTGGGCGGCGAACTCGCGCACGGATACACCTACTCCGGCCATCCGGTCTGCGCGGCGGTGGCCATGGCCAATCTGCAGATCCTGCAGCGCGAGCGCATCGTCGAGCGGATTGCCGAGGACACCGGCCCCTATCTGGCCGAAAGGTGGCGCGCACTGGCCGATCACCCACTGGTGGGCGAAGCCCGCATCGTGGGTTTGGTGGGGGCGCTGGAACTGGTACCGAGCAAGCCCAAGCGCCAGTTCTTCCCCGATCACGGCCGGGTGGGCAGCCTGTGTCGCAGCATCGCCCTGCGCAACGGGCTGATCCTGCGATCCACTAATGACACCATGCTACTTTCGCCGCCTTTGACCATCTCCCGCAGCGAGATCGATGAACTGCTGCAAATCACCCGGAAATCGTTGGATGATACGGCGATCGAACTCGGCATGATGAAGCCCAGAGGACGAAGCTGACCAGCTGATTGCGAAAAGTCGTCCCAGCACCGAACCACCAAACGCCAAGGAGCCTGAAGTGAAGAGTTATCTTGCGTTAACCGCCGCCATTGCCCTGTTGACCGCAGGCTGCTCCCAGGAGGAAGCCGCCGCCCCGACCGCAGCCGAGCCGACGCCTGAGCCAGCCGCCACCGCCGCAAACGAGCTCAACGTCTATAACTGGTCTGACTACATCTCCGATGACGCGATTGCCAACTTCGAAAAGGAAACCGGGATCAAGGTGACCTATGACGTCTTTGACTCCAACGAGGTGCTGGAGGCAAAGCTGGTCGCCGGCAACACCGGCTACGATCTGGTAGTGCCCTCGCTGTCCTTCCTGGGTCGCCAGGTACAGGCCGGCGTGTTCATGGAAATCGACAAGAGCAAACTGAGCAACTACGGCAATCTGGACACCGTGCTGCTGGAGCGCATCGCCGACACCGACGCCAACAACGCGCATTCGATTCCCTACCTGTGGGGTACCACCGGCATCGGCTACAACGTGGCCAAGGTGAAAGAAGCGCTCGGCGAAGATGCGGTCATCGACAGCTGGGAAGTATTCTTCAACCCGGAGAAGCTGGCCAAGCTGCACGGCTGCGGGGTGGCGGTGCTAGATACTCCGCAAGAGATTATTCCGAGCGCGCTGAACTACCTGGGCGAAGACCCCAACAGCTTTGACGAAGCGGTGATCGGCAAGGCCGA
>JAGRJL010000426.1 GCA_020442775.1 Lysobacterales bacterium
CCGGCGAAGGCGTTGAGCAGGCTGGACTTGCCGGCATTGGGTGGGCCGAGGATGACCAGATAGAGGCCATCGCGCAGTTGCTGACCGCGTTCGGCCTCACGCTGCAGATCAACGATTCGCTGGCGCAGCGCGCCCAGCCGTTCGCGCACCTGGGCCTCGCCGAGGATCTCGATCTCCTCATCGGGAAAGTCGATCGCCGCTTCGACCTGCACCCGGATCGCGATCATTTCCTGCAGCAGCTGGTCAACCAGCTGCGAAAAGACTCCGTCCAGACTGCGCATCGCTGCCCGCGCGGCAGCAGCCGATCGCGCACTGATCAGATCGGCGATGGCCTCGGCCTGGGCCAGATCCAGCTTGCCTTCGAGGAAGGCGCGCTCGGAGAATTCGCCGGGACGAGCTGGACGCACCCCCTGGCGATAGAGCATCTCCAGCACCATCGCCAGCACCATCGGGCTGCCGTGGGTGTGCAACTCCAGCACATCCTCGCCGGTGAAGGAGTGCGGGGCAGGGAAGCTCAACAACAGGGCCTGATCGATGGCTGTGCCAGCGGCATCGCGCAATCGACACAGCTGCGCTGTGCGGGGTGGCGGCTGCCTGCCCAGCAGGATCAGTCCGATCGCGGGAACCTGCGGTCCGCTGATTCTGATCACCCCGACGCCGGCCGAACCCGGTGCGGTAGCAATGGCGGCAATGGTTTCTCGCACGGTCGACTCTGCTTGCGCTGCACAGCTGCCGATGGTGGCTGGAGTCGCCGGCGCTGGCAATTGCACGCGCCGAATGGGGGAAAGGCCCGTCAACTGTGGCAAAGTCCGCCCACGTTTGTCGCAAACGCGTGAAGAGGCTGCCTTGAGCCAGACTCAGCCCGATACGGTACCGGTCCCGGCGAGCCAGCTGACGCTGACCGGTCATCCACTGGACCAGGCGCCGGCCCATGTCGACCAGCTGCACCCAGGGACCATGGTCGGACCCTACCGGCTGCTGCGACCGTTGGGCCACGGCGGCATGGGCGAGGTTTGGCTGGCCGAGCAGACCGCCCCGCTGAAGCGCGAAGTGGCGATCAAGATGCTTGCGCGGCGAATCAACGATCGGATGGCCGAAGCCTGGTTCCTGGTCGAACGGCAGGCGCTGGCGATGCTGGTGCACCCGTACATTGCGCAGATTTACGATGCCGGCCAGCTGCCGGGCGGCGGCGCGATGTTCTTCGCCATGGAGTACATCGAGGGCACCACCCTGGATCGCTGGGTGAACGGGCGCAAGCCCTCGCTGACCGAGGTGGCAGAGCTGCTCGAGCGAATCTGCAGCGGAATGCAGCACGCCCATCAGCGCGGGCTGATTCATCGAGATCTCAAACCAGCCAACCTGCTGGTCCGCGATGACGGTCAGGTCCCGCTACCAAAGATCATCGATTTCGGCGTGGCAGTGGGCGGGGTGCCTGGTCAGCAGGTGCAGATCGACCAGAAGGTCACCATCGGCACCGCCGCCTACATGGCCCCCGAGCAATCCAGGCCCACCGCCGAGGGGATTG
>JAGRJL010000427.1:0-2268 GCA_020442775.1 Lysobacterales bacterium
CGGTCAGCCCCAGAGCACCTGCTGGCTGACCGCCACGAAGTGCATGGTGCTGCCGCCGAGGACGAACAGATGCCAGATCCCGTGGGCATAGCGCAGTTTGGGCCGATGGTAAAACCAGGTCCCCGCGGTGTAGCAGATGCCGCCACCGAACAGCCAGATCAGGGTCCAGGTCGGCAGCGAGCTGACCAGCGGGCCGATCGCGATGATCACCAGCCAGCCCATCGCGATGTAAATCATCGTCGACAGGCGCGGAAAGCGGCCGGTGAAATACAGCTTGAAAATCACCCCGATCACCGCGATCGACCAGATCAGTCCGAACAGTGTCCAACCCCAGCCGCCGCGCAGTCCGATCAGGGTAAAGGGGGTATAGGTGCCGGCGATCAGTATGAAGATCGCGCAGTGATCCAGCACCTTCAGCCGCGCCTTGATCTGCTCGTGGCGGAAGGCGTGGTATAGCGTGGAGGCGGTGTACATCAGGATCAGTGAGGTGACGAAAACGCTGGAGGCGACGATCTTCCAGGCGTCACCGAAGATCGCGGCCAGGGTGATCAGCACCGCGCCGCCGGCGATACTGGCCGCCGCCCCCGCCCCGTGGGTCAGGGCGTTGAACAACTCCTCCCGGAAATCCTCAACCCTGGTTTGATCGTGCATGGAATCGACACCCTTGCTGCGCCGCACCAACGCTCCCGGCCACGGCAGGATACACCCTGAAGCTGAACCGCTTGTCTTGCCGACACGCCCGGTTTGGCGCCCGGCTTGTTGGATCACTCCGGCTCAGCGAGGGCCTTGACCGCCGTTCGCAGCTTCCAGCCGGTCTGTTCCAGCCCCTTGAGCGCGGCCGGCGAGGCCTCGCCGGTGATCCAGATCAGCTTTTCGGACCCGAGCATGTCTGGCCGCTCGGCGAACTCGGAAAAGGCTTTCGTCCAGCTCAAATATTCCACTGGCAGCAGCGCCACCACGCGATTGTTGCGGGTTCGGAAGGTCGGTGCTTGACGCTGGACGTTGAAAGCCATGATCCGGTCCCCCTGATACTCAAAGCGCGCGGCCCAGCGCAGCTGATCGATCAGCATGCGGATCTCCGCTTCAGACTCGGCGGCGACCCCGAGCATCACCATCGCATCGGCACCGGGCATCGGGCCAAGGGCCGCCTGCGCCTCCAGCCACGCCAGCGCCAGGGTTGGGGAGACATAGGGATTGCCGAAAAAGCGCTGACTGGCGCGGAAGGCAACACCCATCGCCATCATTGCCTGGATCCCTTCCTGCGCGAGGACATCCGGCGCCGTGCTCCACAGGCGTTCGTCAATCACCGCCTCGAGCTGCTCCGGACCCTTCGCCAGATCCAGCACCTGTTCGCGTAGCTGTTCATCGTCGGCCATCGCGATCACCAGGCGGTCGAGTTCGGCGCGCAGTTGCGGATGGGTGGTGTAAGGGTCGATCGCCAGCTTCTCGCACAGCGCCCGCAGGGTCGGATTGAGACGCGGCTCAAGCGCCTTCTGCAGCATCGGGCGCTGCAGGGCCAACAGGCTCTTGACCAGTTGATCTTCGCGCGATCGATAAAAGCGCGCCGGCCCTCGGCCGCGCATGCCTTCAACCCGAACGTCGAAAACCACCTCGGCCGGCGGCAGCTTGCCGAGTGCATCGGCCACTACCGGTTCCGCAGTCAGTTTCCGCAGCCGCGCAAGCGTCGCTTCCTCGCGCAGGCGCAGCTGCAGGCTGCGTGCGCCCTCCACCAGATAATCACCGCCGCTGCCGCTCACCTGAAACTGGGCCAGAAAGTCGCGCAGCGGCACCGGATCGGCCACGCTGATGGCCTCTGGCAGCGAATCCGGCGGCAAGAGTTCGGCCAGGGCCAGACTAGGCTCGGTGACCTCGGTGGCAGACGCGCTGGCGCACAGCAGCGACAAAACCAGCGCAAACGAAGATCTCAACACCGCAAACCTCATCGACTCACATTGGGCACGCGCCAGTATACGGCCCTCCGATGTGACGACGGCGGCTTGCTGCAGCGCAACGATTTGCAAGCTTTCATAGCCAATGGTCTTAGGTGCATTGCAACAAATCGCCCAGGCCTTACTATGCAGAGCAACTGACCGAATACGGAAAGCTGCCGATGCTTTATCAGCTGCACGAGCTGCAACGATCGATGCTCAGCCCTCTGGTCGCCTGGTCCGAAGCCAGCGCCAAGATGCTCAGCGCGCCCAACAGCTGGCTCTCGCACCTCCCTGGTGCCAGCCGCTGGGCCGCCGGATTTGAACTCTTTCACCGCAT
>JAGRJL010000427.1:2459-3094 GCA_020442775.1 Lysobacterales bacterium
GCCGCGCTGTCCGGACATCACAGCACCCTGCTGCGCGACACCGTGCGCACCCTGTTGCGCGATCACAAGGTCTTCGTCACCGACTGGGTGGATGCGCGGATGGTGCCGCTCGATCAGGGTGCCTTCCATCTGCATGACTATGTGCACTACATCCAGGACTTCATTCGCCAGATCGGGGCCAAGAATCTGCACGTGATCAGCGTCTGCCAGCCGACCGTGCCGGTGTTGGCCGCGGTCTCGCTGATGGCCGCCAACGGCGAAGCGGTGCCGCGCTCGATGACCATGATGGGCGGGCCCATCGACCCTCGGCGCAGTCCGACCAAGGTCAATGATCTGGCCACCACCAAACCGCTGTCCTGGTTCGAGCACAACGTGATTCACGAGGTCCCGGAGCGCTATCCAGGCGCCGGTCGCAAGGTCTATCCTGGCTTCCTGCAGCACGCCGGCTTCCTGGCGATGAACCCCAGCCGCCACTTCAGCTCGCACTGGGATTTCTACAAGGATCTGATCCGCGGCGATCTGGACGACGCTGAATCCCATCGGCGCTTCTACGACGAGTACAACGCGGTGCTGGACATGCCCGCCGACTACTATCTGGAAACCATCCACACCGTGTTCCAGCAGCATCTGCTGCC
>JAGRJL010000428.1 GCA_020442775.1 Lysobacterales bacterium
TGGCGACGCTGACCGTGTTTGCGGCCCTGATCGCGGTGGTCTGGATGCTGGGTGCACTCAGGCTGATGGGCTTCGGCATTGATCCGATGAACATGCTGACGCCGTTCCTGATCTTCGCGATTGCGGTCAGTCACGGCGAACAGATGATCAACCGATTCCGCGGCGAGATCTTCTTTGGAGGTCTGGAGGAAGGGACACCCGAGGAGTTGGCCTCGCGCCAGGGCGTGCCGCCGGCAGAGGCTGCCCCCCGCGCCTTCAGCCGCATTCTGATTCCCGGCATGGTCGCGCTGCTCTCCAGCTGCGTCGGCTTTGGAACCATCCTGCTGATTCCAGTGGACATGATCTTCGAGTTGGCGGTGACCGCTACCGTCGGCGTGTTCCTGGTGATTTTCACCAACATGGTGATGCTGCCGGTGCTGCTGTCCTACACCCAGCTGCGCAACCTGGAAAAGAAGCGGGCCTACCGGCTTCGACAGATCACCGCGTTCGATCATATCTGGGCCTTTCTGGCCAAACTCAGCCGACCCTCGGTGGCGTTGGTGGTGATCATCATCGGGGTCACCGCCTGGTATTTCGCGCACGAGCACGCGGTCAAGATGATGGTCGGCGATGCGCAGGACGGCGTTGCCGAACTGCACAGCGATGCGCGCTACAACCAGGATTCCCGTGCGATCACCGAGAGTTTCTCGCTGTCCACGGACATCATCAATGTGATCGCCGAGGTGGGTCCCTACGCCTGCACAGAGAACTACCCGGCGCTTGCACTGATGGATCAGTTCGCCTGGGAGATGGAGAACGTGCCCGGGGTGCAGCAGGTGATCAGCCTGGCGACGGTCGCGCGCATCGTCACCGCTGGCTACAACGAGGGCAGCCCGAAGTGGCGCACGCTGCCGCGCAACACCGAGGTGATGCGGCAGTCGCTGTCGAGCGTGGAGACCGACTCCGGCCTGATCGATTCGCCGGAATGCATGGCCATGCCGATCATCATCTTCACCGAAGATCATCGCGCGGAAACCATTTCCAGAGTGGTCGATGCGGTCAAGGCATTCCGTGAAGCCAACGACGCCTACGACGTGAATTTCCGCGTGGAACGCAATGCCGCGATGGACAAGGCGATGGAGGAAGGCGAGGAATACCGCACCGACCAGGTCAATTTGCGTCTGGCCACCGGCAGCGTCGGTGTCGCGGCGGCCATCAACGAGACGGTGAAGGAGCGCGAAGAGCCAATGCTCTACCTGCTTTACGC
>JAGRJL010000429.1 GCA_020442775.1 Lysobacterales bacterium
ACGCGCTCGACGCCGGTGCCGTGGGAGATCTTGCGAACGGTGAATGCGGAGTTGAGGCCGCGATCGCGCTTGGCGATGACCACGCCTTCGTAGGCCTGCACGCGCTCACGCGTACCTTCCTTGACCTTCACGTTGACGACCACGGTGTCACCAGGGCCGAATTGCGGAAGCTCGCGTGTCATCTGTTCGGCTTCGATCGCCTGGATGATCTTGCTCATGGTCGTTTCCTTGAACTAAATAACGCAGAATTAAGCCAGCCATTATACATCGTTTTTTGGCTGACGCTCGAGTTTTTCATACCAACGCAGCAGTTTTCCGTCTGATTCGCTGAGCTGTTCAGGCTTCAGCAAATCGGGTCGCCGCTGAAGGGTGTCCTGCAGCTGCCTGGCCCTGCGCCAGCGTTCTATCTCGCCATGGTTGCCCGAAAGCAGCACCGCAGGTACCCGGCCCTCATCGAGTAGCTCGGGTCGTGTGTAGTGCGGGCAATCCAGCAAATGGGGGTCGCTGAAAGAGTCCTGTGCGGCCGACGAATCATCATTGAGTACGCCAGGCAGCAGCCGGGTAACCGCTTCGACGATAGCCAGTGCCGGTAACTCGCCACCGGCGAGCACAAAGTCTCCCAGGCTCAGTTCCTCATCCACATAGTGATCGATAAAGCGCTGATCGACGCCTTCGTATCGACTGGCAACCAGGATCAACCGGGGGAGTTCTGCCAGCTCACGTATCCGCGCCTGAGTCAGCGGGCGTCCCCTCGGGCTCGGATGAACCACCCATCCAGGTGCCGAATCGGCCTGTTTGGCTGCTTCCAGGGTCCTCGCCAGCGGTTCGACCATCATCACCATGCCCGGGCCACCGCCGAAGGTCCGTTCATCCACCCGCCGGTAGGGGTCGGTGGTGAAGTCGCGGGGATTCCAGCTTTGGCTGCGGATGATTCCGCGGTCCTTCGCCCGGCCGATCACGCCAACGCCGATGCCGACGTCGACAAACTCCGGAAACAAGGTGATCACATCAAAGCGCATGGTGAAGCTCGTCAGCGTCAGAGGCGACCTCGTTAGAAATCCGGGTCCCAGTCAACCGTGATCAGACCCTCGGCAATGTTCACCTGCTTGACCACCTGGTCGAGGATAAACGGCACCAGTCGTTCCTTGCCTCCGCGGCGTACCGCCATGATGGTTCCGCCTCCAGTGTCGAATAGGTGATCAATCTTTCCGAAGTCGAAACCGTCAACGCCAATCACCCGGAGCCCCTGCAGGTCAGCCCAGTACCAGCTGTCTTCGCCGGCGTCGGGCAGGGCGTCGCGGGGGATTTCCAGCACTGCTGAAGTCCACAGCTTCGCCTGTTCCGGGCTGTCGATGCCGCTGATCTTGGCGATCATTCCCTTGGCGTGAATCTGCGACTGCTCCCAGATCACGTCCATGCACTGCTTGCCCTGTCGGGCGCGAAGCGGCTGATACTGAAAAATCGCGTCGGCGGGATCGCAGTCAGAACGGATCCACATCCATCCGGCCAGACCGTGGGTCTTGCCCAAACGACCAAGCGCGACCCACCGGGTGTCGGCGGTCGCGCTGGATTCGCTCATCAGGCGGCAGGCGTGGCCTGGGCCTGTTCCTTGCGGGCGCGCTTGACCAGATCACGAACGGTGTCGGTCATGATGGCGCCGTGCTCCTGCCAGTAGTCCACTCGGTCAAGACTGATCTTCAGCGGCACTTCCTGACCGGCGGCAATCGGGTTGTAGTAGCCCACGCGCTCGATGCTGCGGCCGTCACGGCGGCTGCGCTGATCGGCGACAACGATGTGATAGAAGGGGCGCTTTTTGGCGCCAGAACGTGCGAGTCGAATCTTGACCATGGTGACAGTATTGTCCATTGAGCGGTTAGTAAGCCGACAAGCATAACCCGAATGCAGCTTGAAGGGAATCCACTTGGTCTGCGGGAGCGGGAGTGAACTCAATGCAAGGACGCTAGATCAGGCTGGGTCGCCGTTCGGTTCGGCGTAGCAGCGTCCCCCTGCCGGGCAGGTGAGGGCGGCATTACCCACGGCCCGTGATCATGAGGTCGTCAGCAAGGGTGCTCGCCACAAGCTCAGTCGCAGCGCCAAGGCTTGACCAACCAATGCAACTCGGTCAGGCCGGGTTGTTCAATGTCGGGGCGGTGCGTTCTGAGACGCTGGCGAAGGTTTGGTGTACTGGTCGCGCCGCTCCAGCGTATTGCGCACGTGCGCCAGGGCATTGGAAGCTGACGGATCGCCCGCCTGGCTGGCTTCGCACAAGCGCGACTGGGCGCGGCTAAGAAAGTCCATCGCGCGCAGTTCGCCGTCGGCAAACGCGTTGGTTGACTTACGCATGCATCCTCCCTGGGAATCAGCTGCACCGTGCGCGCTTCCGGTGGATTACGCAATCCCCCAAGAGTCAGTCCCAGGGTAAGGAACAGAAGAAGATCAATGGCTTGGCGTAACCGTTAACTGTAAACTAACGTAACACGCGATGAAGACTGCTGCGCTCAAGCACGGTTTTCCAGGGAAACAGGGGTCCTGGGTCAATCTTCCGCCAGATCATCTGCTCCGGGTCATCGGCCGCGGGAATTCGCTGGCGGTCCAGGTCCTGATGTCCGGCAATTTCGCGCAAGTTCGGCAGCAGCGAACGCAGGTACTCGATCAATCCCAGCAGCTGCGCGATCTGAACGTCCGGATAGGCCTCGGTGGGAGTTTGATGGGCGGCGTGAAACCAGTCTGGCCAGCGCCCCAGATTCACCAGTTCGACACCGATGGAGTTTCCATTGAGCCCGCGGACGTGGTGTGCGATGCGCTCGAGCGGAACCCACTGCTCGCATCGTCCATCGCGATCGATATAGAAGTGCCCCGAGTTGCCGGTACCGCTTTCGGGGTAATGTACGGTCTCGCCGTATTCCCGCGCGGTCTGCAGATCGGGCAGTTCAGTGCAGTGGACCACCAGAAGGGTGACCGCCTCCAGATCCCGCGATTGGAGTGCGTCGGCGTAGGGCAGCAGATTGCGCACGATGTTCATGACGGGAAGATAGCCGGTGAATGACGCCAACCCAAGTCCCATGCTGAGGCTGCGCGGATGCTTTCCGCGGCCCGGTCGCGTCGAGTGGATCGGGCTGCGGCCGCGCCGGGAGCAGGAGATGGAAGTGCTCGCAAGCGTTCTAGCGGTTCCTGGCCGCGGGCTGGAAGGCGATCGCTACCGCGGCTCACGAGGTGTACGCGAAGTCAGCCTTATCCAGTCGGAACATTTGCCGGTGATCGCCCGGTTGGCAGGGCTGGATGAGGTACTGCCTTCGGTACTGCGCCGAAATATCTTGGTCTCTGGCGTCAACCTGAGCGCCCTGATCGGCCGCTCATTCCGGATTGGCGATGCGTTGTTGCACGGGACCGGTGCTTGCCATCCTTGCTCGCGGATGGAGGCCGCGCTAGGTCCGGGCGGTTACAACGCCATGCGCGGACACGGTGGCATCACTGCGAGAGTAGTCGAGCAGGGCGGCATTGCGGTGGGCGATGCGCTCATTGCGACGCCGAGCCGGGAGTCTTTGTGATCGTGGGCGGCCACGTGATTCTGTCGCACGGGCTGGAAAGCGGTCCCAATGCGACCAAGGTCAGTCGGCTGGCCGCCATCGCCGAGTCTGCCGGCTGGAGTTCCGAGCGACCGGACTATTCGACCTTGCGCTCGGCGGAGGCGCGGATTGCGCTGTTGACCGAGCGCTGTGCGCTGGCAGGTGGGCGCCCGCTAGTCCTGGTGGGCTCGAGCATGGGCGCCTACATTTCGGCAATGGTGTCATTGAAGCTGTCGCTGCGCGGGCTGTTCCTGCTCGCGCCGCCAGTGGCCATGCCGAATGCGACTACTTTCGATCTTTGCTGTGAACACAGCATGATTGTCCACGGCTGGGATGACGAATTGATCCCTGCTGCGCTGGTGACTGCCTTCGCCCAGGTACGCGCACTGCCGTTGTTGATGGTGCAGGATGATCATCGATTGAGCCGATCGGTGGATTTGATTGCTGCGACCTTTCAGCTGTTTCTGCAACATTGTGAGGGTTCATGAACAAGCCTTTGGATGCCGAATTTTTCGCGACCTGTGGCGCCCGACTGGACGACATGCTCGCCGAGGAACTCGCTGCCATCCTCGGCAAGCCACCGAAAACGACCCGTGGCGGGGTGCGCTGGCGTGGCCCGCTCGACCAGGCGGTGGAAGTGCTGCTGTGGTCGCGGCTGGCCTCCCGGATCCTCCTCGTCCTGGCCGATTTTGAGGTTGAGGATGCCAACAGCATCCATGCGGCGGCCGCAGCGGTGGATTGGCTGAAAGTGATCCGTCCTGGTGCGCGCTTTTCAATTGATGTCGGCGGTGCTGCAAAGGGCGTCAGTCATACTCTGTTTGCCGCCCAGCGGCTGCGCGACGCGATCATCGACAGGCTGCGCGCGGCCGAACATGACGCCCATCCGGTACCGATTGATCAGGCCGACCTGATCATCAATCTGGCCCTGCGCGGCGGCCGTGCGCTGATCAGTATCGACCTCGGGCACGGACCACTGCACCAGAGAAGCTACCGGGTGGAGCCGGGCCTGGCGCCGTTGCGCGAAACCCTGGCGGCCGCGGTGCTGTGGCGCTGCCGCTGGCCAGAGCTGGCGGCGCAGGGGGCGACGCTGATCGATCCCTTCTGCGGTGCCGGGACCCTGTTGATCGAGGCGGCGTGGATGGCCGCCGGTGTCGCGCCCGGGTTGGGGCGGGCCCAGCGCGTGCCCAGCGGCTGGCAGGGTTTCGATCAGGCGCTCTGGACCGACCGGGCTGCCGCGGCTCGCGCCAGAGCCGACGCCGGCCTGAAGGCGCTGCGCTTGCCGATCTATGGCTTCGACCGTGATCCCAAGGCACTGAATGCAGCGCGTCGCAATCTGCAGGAGGCCGGCCTGGCTGGACATGTGCGTCTGGCCAAGGCCGATGCCGCCCAGCTGCAGTTGCCGGCAGATGCGCAGGATGGCCATCGCAGCGGCCTGATCGTGGCCAATCTGCCTTACGGCGAGCGACTCTCCGATCAGCGCAGTCAGCTGCCGCTGCATCGGGCCTTCGGCGAGCGTCTGACCCAGATCGCGGTCGGCTGGCGCTTCGCGCTGCTGACCGGTAGCCAGGAACTGGCCAAGGCGACTGGCTTGCGTGCGGAGAAGGTGCTGGCCTTTGCCAACGGCCCGCTGGAGTGCCGTCTGATTCTGGGCGAAGTGCAACCGCCGCGTGCGCCGGCTGTGGTCGATCAGGACGCGACCCCGCGCTTTCGGCGGCCCGGCACCGAGATGGTCTACAACCGCTTGCGCAAGAATCAGACACGCTGGGCGAAATGGGCCAAACGGGAGGGTTTGGAGTGCTTTCGTCTGTACGACGCCGATCTGCCGGAGTACGCCGCCGCGATCGATCTTTATGCCGGTCGGGCGCATGTTCAGGAGTACGCGGCGCCGGCCAGCATTCCCGCCGACACCGCAGCGGAACGTTTGCAGGATCTGCTGTACGCGGTGGAAAAGGCGCTTGAGCTCGGTCCGGAGTCGATCTACCTCAAGCGCCGCGAGAAGCGCCGCGAAGGTCGTCAATATCAGCGCCAGGCCAACAAGGGTGATTTCTTCGCAGCGAGCGAAGGGGGTCTGCAGTTCTGGATCAATCTGGAGGACTACCTCGACAGCGGACTGTTCCTCGACAGCCGTCTGCTCCGCGCGATGGTTCGGGAAAGAGCGGAGGGCAGGCGCTTTCTCAATCTGTTCTGCTACACCGGCAGTGCGACGGTTTATGCGGCAGCCGGTGGTGCTCGGGAAAGCGTGAGTGTGGATCTGTCGCCGACCTACGTCGATTGGGCCGCCCGCAACTTTCAGCTCAACGGCGTCGATCTGCGTCGCCACAGTCTGGTTCAGGCCGACGTGCTGCGCTGGCTGCGGGAGTATCGCGGCAAGCGCTTTGACCTGATCTATCTGGATCCACCCACCTTTTCCAACTCCAAGCGCACCGATACCGTATTCGACGTGCAGCGCGACCATCCGGACCTGGTCCGCGCCTGTCTAGATTTGCTCAACCCCGACGGCGAACTGCTGTTTGTGTGCAATCGCGAGCGCTTCGACCTGGATCCACAGATCATCAGTGAGCATCAGGTGGAGGACCTGGGCAAGCGCACCATTCCCGAAGATTTCGCCCGACGCCCGCGGGTCCACCACGCTTACCTGATCAAGGCCCGCGAGTTGCCGGTGGAGGATGCCTGGGCAGGCTGGCGCGGAGGCGCCGGGCGCGGCTGAGCGGCTTTGTGGTTGGGCCCCGCACCCCGTTCCCGATCGGTTCGGCGTTGACCTGGATTTCACCTAGCTGAACTGCAGCGGCCTGAAGACCAAACCGTCGCTGACTGCCGAAATCCATGC
>JAGRJL010000430.1:0-3655 GCA_020442775.1 Lysobacterales bacterium
AACAGCGCGACCGCGCCCAGCACGTGACGCAGTTCCTGATTGATGCCTTTGCGGCTGCCAATCCCGGTGGGGAAATGGGCAAGTCGGTCACCGCCAAGCAGATTCTGGAGCATGGGGCGAAGAAGCTGGAGACCGAGCTGGACGGGCAGCCGGAGTTGAAGGCGCAGTTGCTGGCGACGATTGCGGAGGCACAGTTGGCGCTGGATTTGGTAGACGACGCCCTGGTCACGGGCCAAAACGCGGAGTCCTTGTTGGGTGACGCTGTCAATTCCGCTGTCGCGTTCAAAGTGTACTTTGGACTGGCAAGCGCCCATCTTTCCAAGAAAAACCTGGATAGTGCTGAAAGGTATATTCGACTTGCAGAAGGTTGCTCGTCCAATCGGTCGGATCGACTGCTGGTAGCCTATCTAGACGCAACGCACGCAATGTCAAACGGTGAGAACAAGCGAGTTTGGGTGGTATTGGAGAAGGCGCTCTCCGAAGGCAGGGGAGATGATCCGATTGACAATGACCTCATGACCAAGATCCATGTGCTGAGACTGGGTTCGGTCGTTATGACAAGGTCAGATGCAGAGATTGCAGCGTACGTAAATGATATAACTGGCGGCCTGAATTTTGAAGGATTAAAAGATCGACGATTTGAGGTTCGACTACTTAGGAGAATCGCATTTGCGCTAAATCATCTCAAACGGAGTGACGAAGCTGAATTGTACGCCGTCCGCGCAGTAACTCTATCGGAAGCGCTATTTGGACGAAAATCGATAAGCACAGCTGCTGCACTCAATACCCTCGCCGCCACGCTCAGAAGGGCGGGAAAAGGTGAAGGGGAGTTGGCTCTATTGAAGGAATCGTTTGAAATTATCTCTTCTATTCACGGACCAGAATCGCCCGCGGTCAAAACCGCGGAGTACAACTACGCGGATGGTCTTAATCGGGCGGGAAGAGCGTCTGAAGCTGAAGCGATTTTGAGGAGGCTTTCTCGGGAGGCTGAACTTCGTTACGGATCCGCTAGTTTCATGCTGATGGTTTACCGAGACGGTTTGTTTGATGCGCTAAGGATACAAGGTAGATGTTTGGAGGCGCATGAGGTTGACCGCATAAACGTTCGGGATTTTTCGGTATCGCGGGAGGCTGATTCCTCTAGGAAGTTTAAAATCATCGTGCAGAGAGTCAATCAAGTGCTCGACGCATCAAAATGTTGATAGAAAAGGAGTGGTGTAATGGAAATTAGGAAAATATTTTATGGGGCATTGCTAATCGGACCCATGCAGGTTGCGCAAGCCACCGGAACTTGTGAGTGGGATAGTCCTGGAGAGGGATCAGTTTGCGGCGGCTTTTCAAAGAAGGTTGCGCCCGTTGTTGAAGGACTTCCATACTCCGCCAATCTTGTCGGCGGGGGGGTCAATGATCTCCTCGGCCTACAGGGAGAAGGCATCGTAATTCCTCCACCTACGGGCGAACCACCTCCATTTCCGTGCGATGGGGCTTGCGAAAGCGATATGGTCATTTGCACTAAAGGGAATGGGTTGAACCACTCGCTGTATCGCGAGTTGAACATCTACACTGAGACCGAAACGCGCTACAGCCACTTTGAGTTTGGAGTAGATGCGACTGGTCAGCAGTCGCTAAACCGCGTTTCCAGGCAAGCGTTTTTCGATATGCAGTTCTATGGCGCAACTAGCGATTCCCGCGCGAGCGTAACTCTATTCTCAAAGCGGGAGACCAACGGTCAAATGTTGATCGTTGTTGAGAGGACATCGGGAACCGACGAGGTCGTTGATGTGCAGCATGTGCTCGCACAGGGCGACCGCCTTCTTTTGGGTACGGCTTCCGATGGCGATATGCTCTACATGTATGTGATGACTGCGTCGGGAATCGTTCTCACGTACAACGGGACTTTGCCTGTTGACAAGTTGCCAGCGATTGTCTCGTATGCGCCTGATGCGTTCCTTCCGATGGACAGCGACGTGATTCCGGAAACGATCGGGTACGGGAAGTTCCCCAGTGCTCCGTTTTTTGACCTGGATGGTACAATGCCGATGCGGTCCCTGGTTCGTTTGACCGGGTTCTGGAAGTTGCTTGGGGATGAAGCACCGCAAGCGATTCCCTCCTTGCATGGTAAGTAGGCAGTTCACGAGCTTGCGGCAGGTTGGGTCAAGCGATGAGTTTGAAGTGGACGCTCAATTCAGGTGCGGCCGAGTTGTGGAAGAATGTCAGTAACGGGGTCGGTTGGGCGCGACGGAGTCGCTCTGAGCGCGCCGTTGCTGGCGAATTTTCGATCAAGAGGACAGAATCAGACAGGCAGATTTTGAGGGGAAGCCGAGGTTTGTGCCGAAATCAGACAGGCAGATTCTAAGGGGAAGCCGAGGTTCGAGCTGAACTCGCTGCCCACCGGCGAAGCCGAACTCCGTGCGTGATGGAGTTTCAGTACTGGTTTTTCGAGATTTTGCAAAGCTGCCCGTCCGGCCTCTTGTAGGCCGGACGGGTTCTTCGTAAGCGCGCTACCGTATCCGCTGCAGCGCCTTCGCTCCTACTATTCCGCGAACCCACCGCTGACCGAGTTGCTCGGCCAGTCGGACCAGCGATTCGACGCTGCCGACGGCGCGCCAGTAGCGTCTTTCGATGCCTTTGACCTGGGTCAGCCATTGCCGTTGATTGAGTCCCAGCGTCTTCAGAACTCGCGGCGTGGCGACGCTAAAAAAGCAAAATCAGACAGGCAGATTTTTTGTGGAAGCCGAGGTTCGAGCTGAACTCGCTGCGCTCCGGCGAAGCCGAAGTCCGCCGGTTACGGAGGTTCTCTGAGATCAGTGCTCGACAAAAATCGGACAGGCAGATTCTGTGGGGAAGCCGAGGTTTGAGCTGAACTCGCTACCCTCCGGTGAAGCCGAACTCCGCCGGTGATGGAGTTTCTCTGAGTTCAGTGCTGGCTTTTTCGAGATTTTGCAAAGCTGCCCGTCCGGCCTCTTGTTGGCCGGACGGGTTCTTCGTAAGCGCGCTACCGCATCCGCTGCAGCGCCTTCGCTCCTACTATCCCGCGAACCCACCGCTGACCGAGTTGCTCGGCCAGTCGGACCAGCGATTCGACGCTGCCGACGGCGCGCCAGTAGCGGCTTTCGATGCCTTTGACCTGGGTCAGCCATTGCCGTTGATTGAGTCCCAGCGTCTTCAGTACTGGCGGCGAGACGACGCTGATTCGCCCGCGCTTGCCCGGATGCAGCTGCCTGCCGGTTTGATCCACCAGTTCCAGGTACACCGCTTGGGTCAGATCGAGCGGTCGACGTTTGTTCGGTCCGACAATCGCTTTCAGCGGTGCGCTGATCTGCCGTCGATCGGATTGCATCTGCCGTAGCCTGCGCTGCACCGAAGTGTGATCGGAACCGGGCAGATCCTCGGCTAGCTTGGCTCGAATCGGATTGAGGTCGACATAGACCATGGCTGATAGCAGCGCACCTTCGTCTTCGAGGCGCTGACACTTGATTCGGTCGTCCCAGAAGTTGCCCTTGCGGCCGGACTCCCGGTTGGCCTTCTTGGCGATGAATTCGTTCAGCGCCTTCATGTATTCGCTGAGCGAACCCAGCTTCAGCCGAAGCATGTCGATTCGTTCGGGCTGATCGCGCCAGACCATGGCGCGGGCCAGTCGTTGCTCATCAGTTTC
>JAGRJL010000430.1:3692-5237 GCA_020442775.1 Lysobacterales bacterium
ATTCGGCGACGGTTTCGGGATCCACGGTGACCACCAGATGCAGGTGATTGCTCATCACCGCATAACTGTGTACCGACACCGCAAACAACTCACCGAGTTCCAGTATCCGCGCTTCTATCCAGCCTCGCCGATGTTCGAAGTTCTTCCCGCTGATTGGGCATCGACCGCACAGGAACAGCTGCTGCACGCAGCGTACGACCAAGTGGAAGTGGCCGAGTTGGCCGGGTTGGACGATCAGGGAGCGGGCGGTTGCCATGGGTTGAGCATGCGGCAGACCGTCAGTCCTGTCTGTAGGAGATTTCCTCGACGCGTGTAGGAATTGTTCCCCGCGATCCACGAAGCGGCGGTCCCGAAGGTCTGCAGGAGCTTCTGGGTCACCACGATTCAGCACCGGACGGGCGCCTGCGGTCAACGCAGTGGAACCTCTGGCGTGAACGACCAGCCACGCGCTTATGGCATGGCCGGTGGACTGTTGGCCACGCTTGAAGTGCTGAGCATCGAGGGCAGAGAAGCTGTTCATCCGATGCACAGCATTCAGCTTGACGCTGGTCCTTTCGTTGGGTCACGCTGTCGCCATGAAATTGTAGGGATTGTGTTTCGTGAGAATGATTCGAAGGCTTGCTCATAGGGTCTGCGCGCTCGCGCTTGTTTTGGCCGCGTCCACGGGTTCTGCCCAAACCGGCGACTACTGCAACCGTCCCTGGCCGATCGTGATCCCGGATGGCAGCTCGGTCAGCAAGGAAGAACTGCTCAAGATCCAGCGCGACGTGAAAAAGTACATGGAGGGTGGGGATGCCTACATCGCCTGCCTCAAGCGTGAGGAAGCACTGGTGCCAGCAGATCCCTATCAGCCCAATGCGGTGGCCGAGGCGGAGGCGGTTCGGGCGCGCAAGCACAACGCAATGATCGACGAGATGGAACTGGTGGCGGCGCGCTTCAATGCGGCCGTGGAGGCGCACAAGGCTGCCCACGGAGGCGGTTAGCCGGAATGCCACTATCGGCAGATCCTTGCCGCTCAGACCCTGGCGCTAACGACGCGCTGCCAGGTCGCCTCGGCTCCGATCGTTTCGACACCGCGCGGCGCGCCGCTGCTAATCTGTGCCGCCGCAGGCGGAGCGCTTTCCCTTGGGAACCGAAGACGACAGCCAGCTACGCTTTGGCTGGTTCTGCGCCGTCCTTGGCCCAGTGACAGGGAAGCTGCAGTAGCCGGCCAAAACCCTTGTAACTCATTGCATTACAAGGGTTTCTGGACAAAATAGCTGCTGGTCCTTCATTCTGCCCTTCCGGATACGCGGTGTGGGCTCATGAAGCGAAACTGGAATGAGGAAGAGCTGCAGGAGTTTTGGGCGCTTAGTCCCGAAGAACGGGCGTTGCTTCCAGCCAAGTCACCCGCAAGGAGGCTTGGATTCGCACTCCAGCTGAAATTCTTGCAAATTGAGGGTCGCTTTCCGAGTTCCCGGCGAGACTTGCCCGCCATCGCCCTGCGATTTGTCGCAGAGCAAATCGAGGGGCATGCACGACATTTTAAGAACTACGACCTCGACG
>JAGRJL010000431.1 GCA_020442775.1 Lysobacterales bacterium
GTAGCGCTTCATGAAGGGGAAATCCAGGGCCCACCAGGCCAGGCCCAGCAACGGCACCCAGAACAGCTGGCTCTTCAAGAAGAAGCGCAGCAGCGGAATCTTCCGGTTGAGCACCTTCTGCAGCACCGGAATATCCACCCAGCTCTGGTGGTTGGCCAGCACCAGATAGTGGCCTGCCGCGCTCAGCTCGGCATCAGACTCAACGCTGACGCGGGTGGTGGTAAAGGCATCAATCAGCCAGCTGTTGACCGCTATCCAGCTTTCGGAAATGGCCATCAGCAGCCGGTTGATGCCGCGTCGCAATGGCGCCAGCGGCAGCGCGGCCTTGATCACCGCCAGCAGCAGCACCGGCGGTACATGCACCAGCGTGTTGAGCGCAACGATCATCGCGGCGATCGGCAGTCGTAGCCAAAGGGGAAGGCGAGTCAACGACGGTCTCGGTTGCGGCACGGGCCTGCGAGTTTAGCCCGCCCGCGCCGGCAACTGGTCGATCACCGCTAGAAAGGTGGTTGCCGACCGGCAGCGCAGAGTGATCGGCTCGGCATGGCCCGTGAGCTGCTCGCTCGCAGTTCTCTCTACGGCTGCGGACGCCGGTCGCTCTGGCGGAAACGGCGCGCGGTGTCGCAGTCTGATCCCGCTAATCGGGCCCTTTGGCTCCGCCGACCTCCCGGCGCCATCCGGTTCCTGGCTAGAACGGACGGCGCCCTCGCTCCGGAAAGGAGTGAGCAGTCGCCTAGTCCAGCGACAGCGTGACCGCCGTGCGGCTGCCAGCCCGGTCCAGTACCAGCTGCAGCGGTGATCCGCGCATCGCCTGCCCGAACTCAGTCGGGTTCAGCGTGCTGACCGCCTTCCCGTTGACCTCGATGATCTGGTCCCCGGCCTGCAGCCCGGCGGCCGCCGCAGGGCCGTCCGGACGCACCTGCAGGATTTCCAGAGATTGCTCGCCCCCGCGCGGTGGCAGCATCGCGATGCCGTAGCTGCGCGCGCGCGGATTGAGTTCCCGTACTGCCGCGACCGGCGCCGGTGCGCGCGGCTGCAGTTGATCGGCAGCGGCCGGATCGGCACCCATCATGCTCAGCGCCCGGGCCAGCGCCTGACTGGCCGCGACCGGTACATCGGCAGCGATACCCGACCCTTCCCAGTCCTTTCCGCTGCTCGGCTCGTAAGTGCGGCCCACCGGCAGGAACACGGTGAGCTGACCATCGGCGAACTCGCGCAGGCTGCCAAAGTGGCCAGCCCCGCGGGTGGTGGCGCCGACCA
>JAGRJL010000028.1 GCA_020442775.1 Lysobacterales bacterium
GTTTCGCTGCGCTGGCGTGAGCGGCTGAGCGCACGGCCGCTCCGATTCGGCAACAACCTTCGCGTGCGCTCAGTGGTTGCCGAGAAAGCCAAACACCAGATTGGTCGTAAACAGGGTGTCGGTCTTGTCGATGCCCGGCTTGACGTCGGTGTTGTGGCGGGTCTGCAGCGCGGTCTTGAGCGCCAGCGAGGAATTGATCTTCACCGACACCCCAAGCTCGTTCTGCACGAAGGTATTGTCGGAACCCGCTTCGACCAGGAAGGCGTTGGTCAGCTCGGTGGTCTCGGTCAGCTGGCGACGGAAATCGATCTTTCCGCGTGCGACCGCGTTGCCGTCAATCTCGCCGGTGGTGCGATCCTTGGCGCGGCGATAGCCGGGGCCGCCCTCGAAGCTGAGGTGGGTCTTCTCTTCTTCGATGGCCGTGTAGCCGTAGCCCAGCGACAGGATCGCCTGGTACTCAAAGGGCGCAAAGTCATCCTTCTCATAGCGCGCGGCGCCGATCAGATAGCTGCGCGGATTGAACTTGTAGGCCGAACTGCCGGTGAATTCGTAGCGGTTGGCGGTGAGCTCGAACTCATCGTCCACCTCGCCCTTCACCCGCAGCACCTGGAGCCCGAGATCATGCTTCCAGCGCTCGGAATCCTTGCTCAAGCCGAGCTTCGCGTTGAGCGTTTCGCTCTTGGAGTTGCCTCTGGCAACCGCCAGTCCCAGTTCGCCCTTGCCGGTCCAGCCTTCGGCCTGGACCTCACTCCCGATCAGCGCCAGCAGCGCCAGCAGCAGAGTCTTTTGCATCGTTGTGCTCCTCGTTGTCAGACAAAATGACCACGCATGGTACCGACTCAAGTCGGAACGACAGCGCAATGTGCCGTCGCGGGGCTGACGAAATCAAAGGTGTGCCCGGGCATTCCGCGCGCAGCGCAGCCCCAAAGTCGCGGTACATTAGCGACCCCATGGTTCAACAGCGGCCGTCAAGGGAATGCGACCAGCGCCATCTTTGATCATCTTCAGCACTCTCTCCGGTACCGGTTTCGGGGCATTGGCCTGGGCTGGTCTGGAGATGCTCAGCGGCGCTCCGCCACAGCGACATATCGTTCTTGCCGGAGCAATCATGGCGATACTGGGGTTGCTCAGTTCGGTGACTCATCTGGGCAAGCCCTGGCGCGCCTGGCGCGCATTCACCCAGGTCCGCAGCTCCTGGTTGTCCCGTGAGGCCTGGGCCGCGGTGGCCAGTCTTGCGCTGGCCGCGCTGATCATTGTGCTGCCGACGCTTTCGCCGGCTCTGGTGGGGGCGTTGCTGCTCGCCTGCAGCGTGCTGACGGTGCTTTGTACCGCGATGATCTATCACTCGCTGCCGCCGGTTCCGGCCTGGACCATCGCCAGCGTACCCGCCATCTTCATGACCCTCGCGGTCTACAGCGGTGGCTATCTGGTGCTGCTGCTCGATCCCCGACGGGGCTATGACTGGCCGGTGTTCTGCGCCCTGCTGGCGATCATTCCGGCGACCCAGAAGCTGCGCTACTGGCGGGTGCTGGACGCGCAAACCCTGCCGACAGCCAGCGCCGCGCTGGGCCTGTCGGCTGATTCCAAGGTGGCGGCCTTCGAGGCACCACACACCCAGACCAACTATCTGCTGCATGAGATGGTGTTCAAGCTGGCTCGTCGTCACCGCCTGCGCCTGCGCCGAATCAGCGTCCTGTTGGCCTTTGTGCTGGCGCCGGTTGCCGCGCTGAGCATGTTGATCGTGCCGCAGTACGGCAGCGAACTGGCCGCGCTCGGTTTGCTGCTGCTGCTCGCCGGCCTGATGGTCGAGCGCTGGCTGTTCTTTGCCGAGGCCAGACATCTGGTGGAGCGCTACTACGTGCCCAGCGACAGCGCGGCGAACGCCCGGCCCTGATCGCCGGTGGCTGGCGCAATCACCCTGCCGGCCGACGCATACCTCATGCCGTCGTCATGCTAGTGTTGCCCTTCCTAGGCGGATCGTTCCAGCAGGAGTACGCAGATGGCATTGATCGACCAGATTGCCGGGGCCCTGGGCCCGAACGCGGTACAGCAGATGTCATCGCAGCTGGGCGCCAGCCCGCAGGCCACTCGTGACGCGATCTCGGCGGCGCTGCCGGTATTGCTCGGCGCGATGCAGCGCAATGCCAGCACCCCCGGCGGCGCGCAGTCGCTGCACAATGCGGTGATTCGCGACCATGCGGACGCCGATCCGATGGAACGGATGATGGGCATGGCCGGCGGCATGCTCGGTGGCCAAGGCGGCGGTTTGGCCGACCTGTTGGGTCAGGGCGGCGCCGGTGGCGGTCTGATGGGCGCGCTGGGCGGCTTGCTCGGCGGCGCCGGCGGTGCCGCAGCGGCGCGCCCGGCCAATCGAGGGCTGGACGGCGCGGCGATCCTTGGACACATCCTCGGCAACCGCACCCCGCAGGCCGCCAACGGCGTGGGCCGTGCGGCCGGCCTGGACATGGGTCAGGCGGCGCAGCTGATGGCGATGCTGGCGCCGATGGTGATGGCGGCGCTGGGCAAGGTGACCCAAAGCCGCCAGCTCGATCCCGGCGGCCTGGCCAGCGTGCTCGGCCAGGAAAGCGAACGCGTCGGCGCCGCGCCGCGCCAGCAGGGCGGCATTCTTGACAGCCTGCTCGACGCTGACGGTGATGGCGACGTCGACGCCAGCGATCTGCTCAGCCGCGGTGCGAGTATCTTCGGCGCGTTCATGAAGTAGGCGCGTGCAGGGGCGCGGTCGGCGCCAGCGAAGCACATCCGCGGAACGGTGCCGGCATCGGCCGGGGTCCGGGTTCTGAGCCTCCGCCGATGCGGAGGCCGCGCCGACAGCGGAAGCAATCGGGAGCGATCATGCCTGCGCCCTCCATCGGTCCATCCGCATTGGCGGCCATCATCGCCGAGATGCGAAACGGCGCTACCGTGCAGACCGGCGGCTCCCGCGCGCATTCCAGTCTGGGTCTGGATGCCGATGGCTGGTACTGGGAGCACTTTGACGAGGGTCAAGTTGATCGTCAGCCGGCGAGCGAAGCGGACCTGCACCGTCTTGCGAAAAGCACTCCCCAGCACCTGCTGCCGATCCTGCGCCGACCGCACTGGCGCGAGTTTGTCCGGGCTCTGGCTGCCGACCAACCAGCGGCCGCGCAATCAGCTCTGCAGGCGTTCGCGCGCTGGGGCGATCCGTTGCAGCACGCGGCGTTGTGGTCGGCGATCCTCGGTTGGCCGCGAGAACCCTTATCGGCGCAGTTGCGACAGTGCTTGCGTGACCGAATCGTTGATCACACCCTGTGGCATCTGTTCATGGAGGCGCATGGCTGGGCGCGCGATTCCGCGACCCGGGTCAAGGCGCTTGCCTTCCTCGACCGGACACTGGAGATGATTGACGAAGTACCCGAGGGCGAGGCGCGATTGCGGCGGTCATTCGCCCAGTTGGGTTGTTAGCTGCTCTCCCGGCGCTACGCAAAGGGTCACATCATGCTGATTCCGCAATACTGGGCCGAGGCCCGAGTGCAACACCGAAGTCCGAATCGCGGCACCCAGGTCACGCTGCGCCGCTTTGGCTGGTCTGAGCTGTCTCAGGCCGACGCCCAGCAGATGGCCGAGCAGCGGGCCGAGGAAGCGCTGTCGCGACTGCTGGCTGGTGACAAGATTTCCAGGCGGGAACCCAAGGTCCCCTACAACGGCGCCGAGGGCACCCCAATCCGCGAACAGATACTGGAACGGATCGGCGACAGCGTGATCACCCGAAACGCCTACGGTGCGCAGTGTCTGAACACGCCAGGCGCGCTGTTTGCGGACATCGATTTCGACGCCAGTGGGGGCGCCAGCGCATTTGCCTGGACCGGCCTGGTGGGATTGCTGTTGGTTGGGTTTGCGGTCGGCGTGGCCATCCATTGGGCCGTTGGAATGCTGGTGGCACTGATCGGTTCCTTTGTCGTGACCGCAATCGACAAGCTCATGCGCAGCGCCCGTCAACGGCGCCTGCCGCCGCCAGAGGCGGTCCATTTGCCGCGCATTGAGGCCTTCATCAACGCCCATCCGGAATGGACGCTGCGGATCTATCGAACCCCGGCTGGCCTGCGTCTGCTGGCGATGCATCGCTTGTTTGATCCCAACGAAGCCGCTGTCGGCACCCTGTTCGATGCGCTGGGTGTGGATCCCAGCTACGCGCGGATGTGCCGTCGACAGAGCTGTTTCCGCGCTCGCCTGACCGCGAAACCCTGGCGTACCGGGATGGACGAGAGGATCCGGCCGCGTCCCGGGGTCTGGCCGATTCAGCCCGCGTATGTCGAGGTGCGCCAGCGCTGGGTCGAGCGCTACGAGCGGATCGCCGCCGACTATGCGGCGTGTCGCTACCTGTCCACCCTCGGCAGCGGGGCGGTGGATCCGCAGGTGGATTCGGTCCGCCTGCTGCACGATGAACGCTGCCGGGCGCTCAGCGAGCTTCCGCTGGCCTGAGCGCTTAGCCATGCCCAGCTGCGCTGTGAAGCAGTTGGCAGTTCATACCCTCTTTTCTCCCCCGATGTCGTTTTGGCAGAGCCCCTGCGTTCTCACCGGCAAGAGGCAATACGGCCTCTCTGACAATACCGATAACGGGAGTAGTGGAGATGAACAAGCGAATTCTGGCGACGGCGCTGGTGATGGCGATGGCCTCGAGCGGGGTGATGGCGCAAACGGCGAGTGGCGCAATCAAGGCGCACTGGGCCAATGGCGTGCTGCAGGTCGAAGGCAGCTCGGGCGGCGACATGATCCGGGTCACTCAGCGGGCCAATGTGATCATGGTCAACGACGGGGAGGTGGCGATCAGCGGCGGCATGGCGACCACCAGCAACACCCGGCAAATCGTGGTCGACGGCGGCGATGGCGACGATCGGGTCAGCCTCGACGACCCCAGCGGTGCGCTGCCCGAGGCGGTGCTGCTGGGCGGCGACGGCAATGATTTCCTGATGGGCGGCGCCGGCAACGACACCCTGCTGGGTGGACGCGGCAACGATGTGCTGCTGGGCGATCGCGGCAACGACCGGGTCGAGGGCCAGGACGGCTCGGACTTGCTGATCTGGAACAACGGCGACGGCAGCGACTTCCTTGAAGGCGGCGAAGGCTTTGACTTCGTCCAGGTCAACGGCAGCAACGACGCCGATGACTTCGACCTCAGCGCCACCGCCGCCGGCCAGACCCGGGTCCGCTTCCAGCGCAACAATCTGGGCCTGTTCACCCTGGACATCGGCACGGTGGAGAACCTGTTGGTCGATGGCGCGGGCGGCGACGATTTGATCGACGCCTCTCAGGCCGGCAGCGGCATCGCGCTGACTCTGGAAGGCGGCGACGGCAATGATCAGATGATCGGCGGCGATGGCGTCGATGTGCTGCGCGGCGGCGCCGGCAACGACACCCTGATCGGTGGTCGCGGCAACGACGTGGTGCTGGGACAGGACGGCAGCGACCTGTTGATCGTCAATGACGGCGATGGCAGCGATTCCCTGGAAGGGGGCGCGGGCTTCGACTTCGTCCAGGTCAACGGCAGCAACACCGCTGGCGACGACTTCAGCATCGACCCCATCGACCATGGCCGGGTCCGCTTCCGCCGCAACAACCTGAGCCTGTTCACCCTGAACATCGGCACCACCGAAAACCTCGACGTCAACGGCCAGGGCGGCAGCGACGTGATCATCGGCTCGGTGGGCCTGAACGGGGTCATCGGCCTGGATCTGGACGGCGGCGAAGGCAATGACCTGCTGATCGGCGGTGACGGCGTGGATCTGCTCAACGGCGGCAACGGTCGCGACAAGTGCAGCAGCGGCGGCGGCCGCGACGAGCTGATCTCCTGCGAGATCGTGATTCGCTAAGTCCGAAACCGATCCTGAAATCCGGCGGCCCGCGGCAACCCCGCGGGCCGCTTGTTTTCAGCGCAGGCGAACGAAGGCCTCCGGCTCGAAGGCATCCACCGCGATCACCTCGTTCCGCGCGGCGTCGGCATCGGCCAGAATCGCAAACTCCTCTTCGTTGATGACGCCCGCTTCCAGCGCCAGCTGATCGAGCTGCCGGCCAGGCGCTCGGTCCAGCTTGCCCTCGCGCACCGCTTCCTTGATCCTCGCCTCGATCGGCAGCGCGCGTACCGCCTTGTTCAGCGCCTCCTCCAGCGCGCCCAGCCCGACCTCGTCGCCGGGCGGCACGAAGATGTCCGAAGTCAACGACTGGCGCGCCTGACGATCGTCGAGAATGCTTCGGGCGACGTTGCGGCCCAACCGATCGGACGGCGGCTTGAAGCGCGCACCCAGGGGAAAGATGATCCAGCGCAGCTTCCACGCCACCAGCCGGTGCGGCAGATTGTCGAGCACCCCCAGCAGCGCCTGCTGAATTTGATAAAGCGCGTGCGCCGAGACCCACTTCAACAGATCGTAGTTGATGGTGCTTTGCGGCTCGTCGTGGAAGCGCTTGATCGAAGCCGAGGCCAGATACATCCAGGCCAGGCAATCGGCCAGCCGTCCGGAGATCTTCTCGCGGCGCTTGAGCGATCCACCGAGGGTGCCCATGGCGATGTCGGAGGTCAGCGCAAAGGCGGCCGAGAAACGGCTCAGGTGCTGCATGAAGCGCTCGCCGTTCTGATCGATATCCGGCACTCGGGTGATCCGACTGCCGGTCAGTGCCAGCACGAAGGCGCGCGCTGCATTGCCGGCCACGAAATTGAGATGACCGAACAGGGCGGCGTCGAACTCCTCGACCTGATTGTCGGCAATCGCGCTGATTTCGCGCTCCACATAGGGATGGCAGCGAATCGCACCCTGACCGTAGATGATCATCGAGCGGGTCAGGATGTTGGCGCCTTCGACGGTGAT